>JAKSNQ010000043.1 GCA_024399615.1 Paludibacteraceae bacterium
CCACCAGCGAAATGACGCATGCCGATAGCAGCGTGGTGAGCAATTCTTGTCCGATACGCCTACGCCGAGGCTGCATGTAGTAGCCTGACAGGTAGTATATTATCAAACAAAACAGCGGATACAGTATCAGCGGACGATAGAAATCGAAAGCGGGAAAGAGCACGGTCTCCATTGTGAAGATACGCCCCTCGTAAACTAACCACCGAAACAACAAAAAACCGAACCATACCATGAGGCTGGTCAGCATATCCATCAGTATGTATATGAGTTGGCTGCGACGACGATTGTCTATATGTGGAAAAGCGTTGCTCACGTCTGTGTCGGGGCTGGGCTGATAATTGTTTTTTTTGAGGGGGAGAGGCTAATAATTGCTTTTTGAAAGCATTGTGTCCTGTTGCGGATGGCTATTCTCGAATGACTTTCACCTCGTTATTTATTCCCAACTTGACGATAGACGAAGGCTGCGCCTCGGTCATGTCATGTTGGCGGAACTGTACGATATAGTCCACTCCTTGCCGAATCGGTTCGCTGATTTGCGCAAAATTGCGTGCAGTCGGTTCGCCGGAAATGTTGGCCGAAGTAGAAACCAGCGGTTTGTGCAGCGCCGTACATAGCGCCTGTGTGAACGGTTCGCTCGTGATGCGAATGCCCAAACTGCCGTCCTCGGCAATCAACGAGGGGGCTACGTTTTTGGCTCCGGGGTAGATGATGGTCATGGGGCGTATGGCACAATCAATCAGGTCCCATGCCATCTCCGGCACCGTGTCCACATATCCCTGCAGTTTGCCGGGTGCATCCAGCAGACATATCATGGCCTTGGCATCGCTGCGCTGCTTGAGCGCAAAGATTTTGCGTACCGCCTCTTCGTTGGTCGCATCGCAACCTATTCCCCACACCGTATCGGTCGGGTAGAGGATGATGCCTCCTTTTCGCAGCACTTCCAGCGCCTGCAGAAGGTCGCTTTTGTCATATCGTAGTTCCATTTGTGGTCAAAAAATGTTTATAAAGTCTGCAAAGTTACTACTTTTTTCTCAAATATGCAAATAAAATTTTGAAACATTAAAAAAATTTATTACCTTTGCGCATCAATTCGATTTTTGACAGTTGTTAACGAGATTTTTTTAGATTGCCCATGAAAATCCGCATTACTATTCTTGCTTTGGTTTGTGCCCTGACCATTTCGGCGCAGGAGACTGTTTCGCTGTTGTTTGGCGGTGATGCCATGTGCCATTCTCCCCAGTTTCAATATGCGTTTCAGTCCGGAACCAACAGCTATGATTTTACCTCCTGTTTCCGCTATATTCAACCGTATCTGCGTGCCAATGACCTGCGAGTGGTGAATTTCGAGGTGACTCTGGGCGGTGAGCCCTACTCTGGTTACCCCAATTTCTCCTGTCCGGATGCCTACTACTATGCGCTAAAAGATGCGGGATGGCAGGTGATGACCTTGGCGAATAATCATATACTGGATAAGGGAAGACGTGGTATGGAACGTACGCTGGACATGATGGCGGAGATACCGACCATGGGTGCCTATCGCGATTCGGCTGATCGTGCTGAGCGTTATCCGCTCCAGTTGGTGGTCAGAGGCGTAAAATTAGCGCTGTTCAATTGTACGTATGGTTGCAATGGTTATTTTCCGCTGCCGCCCAACAAGGTCAACTTCATCGATACCACTCAGATCAAGCGAGATTTGCTTTCGATAGCAGATCAGGATGTCGATCTGAAAGTGATGTATATCCATTGGGGACTGGAGTACGAGTTGAAGGCGGTCAGGGCGCAGCGTGAGATGGCCGTTTGGTTGGCAGAGCACGGCTTTGACATCATCATAGGCGGTCACCCACATGTGGTGGAGGATGCGGAGGTTATCACTACCTCCACAGGCAAACAGGTGCCTGTGTACTATTCGCTCGGCAACCTTATCAGTAATCAGCGCAGACTTCACACCAATGGTGGAATCCTCGTGCGGGTGGATATAAATAAGGTGACGCGTCAGGTGGTGGGTACATCCTATCTGCCGTGCTATGTTCATAAGGGAAACCTGACCATCCGGAGAAACGGTAAGACTACGACGGAGCGTCAGTATTTCATCTTACCTACCACCGACTATCTGTCCGGTGCGTATCATATTCAATTGGATAAGGATTCTGATGCTGCGCTTAAACTCTTTGATAAGAATACTCGTGAGCGGCTCAAAAATATGACGTTAATGCAACGATTATGATTGGCAGTTGGTGTAAATGGCTGATATACTGCTGTTTATATGATATAAAGGCGGCCGTTTGGCCGCCTTTATCAGTCATTGATGAGGAGTAGTGTTACCCATTAAAAACAAGAAGAGCTGTCTCACGACAGCCACAATCTTTACTTAACCTTAAATCTAATACCATGAAAAACACGGTGCAAAATTACTACATTTTTTTGGTTCAGCCAAATATTTTGCAAAAAAATATGTTATAAAACACATCTTTCTTAAAAGTGTAATCCGTGCATAACAAAAAAGGTATTTTTGTGTTGTTTTTGTGCAAATTTTGCTAATTCAAAATGAAAGGTGCGATTTTTGAGTCAAAACGCTTGCGTATTTGGAAAAAAAGTAGTAATTTTGCAGTCGGTTAAGAAAGCCTTTTCGGATTGAAGAGCATCGTATGGAAGTGCTCGACAGGCATTCATGAACTCAGGGATAAGGTTTATTATTCATTATTAAATATTTATAACTATGGCACTTGATTTAACCAAGTATGGCATCACCGGCGCAACCGTGATTGCTCACAACCCTTCTTATGAAGAATTGTTCGACGCTGAGGTTAATCCTGCTCTCGTTGGTTACGAGAAGGGACAAAACACCGAGTTGAACGCTGTAAACGTAATGACTGGTATCTTCACCGGCCGTTCTCCTAAGGATAAGTACATCGTAATGGACGAGACCTCAAAGGAGACCGTATGGTGGACTACTGAGGGCTACAAGAACGACAACCACCCAATGTCTGAGGAAGTTTGGGCTAAGGTGAAGGAGATTGCAAAGAAAGAGCTCTGCGACAAGCAACTCTATGTTGTAGACGCTTTCTGTGGCGCAAACAAGGATACCCGTATGGCTGTTCGTTTCATCGTTGAGGTGGCATGGCAGGCACACTTTGTAACCAATATGTTCATACAGCCAACCGCAGAGGAACTGGCTGATTTCGAGCCTGATTTCGTTGTTTACAATGCATCTAAGGCTAAGGTGGAGAACTACGCTGAACTCGGCTTGAACTCAGAGACTTGCGTTGCTTTCAACGTTACCTCTAAGGAGCAGGTTATCATCAATACATGGTATGGTGGTGAGATGAAGAAGGGTATGTTCTCAATGATGAACTACTACTTGCCATTGAAGGGCATCGCTTCTATGCACTGCTCTGCAAACTGCGATATGAATGGCGAGAATACCGCTATCTTCTTTGGTCTCTCCGGTACCGGTAAGACCACCCTCTCTACCGATCCTAAGCGTCGCCTCATCGGTGACGACGAGCACGGCTGGGATGACAATGGTGTCTTCAACTTCGAGGGCGGTTGCTATGCTAAGGTTATCGGTCTCTCAAAGGAGCACGAGCCTGACATCTATGGTGCTATCAAGCGTAACGCACTTCTCGAGAACGTAACCGTGGCTGAGGATGGTAAGATCGACTTCAACGACAAGTCTGTTACCGAGAACACTCGCGTTTCTTATCCTATCAACCACATCAACAATATCCAACCGGGTTCTTCAGCACCTGCAGCTAAGAATGTTATCTTCCTCTCTGCTGATGCATTCGGCGTATTGCCTCCTGTATCTATCCTGACTCCTGCTCAGACCCAGTACTACTTCCTGTCTGGCTTCACCGCTAAGTTGGCAGGTACCGAGCGTGGCATCACCGAGCCTACTCCTACTTTCTCTGCTTGCTTCGGTCAGGCTTTCCTCGAGCTTCATCCAACCAAGTATGCTGAGGAACTCGTTAAGAAGATGGAGAAGTCTGGCGCTAAGGCTTACCTCGTTAACACCGGCTGGAATGGTACCGGCAAGCGTATCTCTATTCCTGATACCCGTGGTATCATCGACGCTATCTTGGACGGTTCTATTCTCAAGGCTGAGACCAAGCACATCCCAATGTTTGACTTTGAGGTACCTACCGCATTGCCAAACGTTAATCCTGCTATCCTCGACCCACGCGACACCTATGCTGATGCTGCACAGTGGGAAGAGAAGGCTAAGGATTTGGCTGCTCGTTTCATCAAGAACTTTGCTAAGTACACCACCAACGAGGCTGGTAAGGCACTCGTTGCTGCTGGTCCACAGCTCTAATCAATCCCATTCGAATTTGATAAAAGAAGAGGGGGTGTCGTGCATAACGACACCCCCTCTCTCGTGTTCCAATCAGCAGTACTTCGCTCCCTAGCGCCATGGTCCATGCCCATCGGCATGGGCCTTGGCGTATCCAGAGTGCTCTTATTTGTCTTTTTTCTGTTTGGCAGCGGTGGCCTTGACGTTGACAACAGCGGGTTTACCCAGCGCCTTGAAGGCCTTTTGCAACTCCTCCACAGAGGTCTTGTTGGCATCAAAAACGACGACAACCGTCTTGGTCTTGAGGTCGCAAATGAGATCCTTGACTCCCTTCTCAAAGGCGATGTTTTTCTCAATCTTGGTGATGCAGCCTTGGCAATGCAGATCCACGTCAAAAACTACGGTTTGTTTGTCTGCCTTTGCGGCAAAAGTGGCAACGCTCATCAGCGCAACGCACATTAGCATTAAAAAACGTTTCATATCTTATTAATTTTTACTTTTTGCAAGTTGTATTACGTCTATTTCAGTCTTCTTTTGTAATCGACCAGCGGAACCCAAGGTACACTTTCCATCCTGTGATGGGGCCCCATGCCATCGAGGCGTCAAAGGCATATGGGTTGGTTGCGCTGACAACAGAGTAGGGTTGATCGGCAGCTATCACGGGGTTCTGTTGCTTGAAATTGGTCATGTTTTCAGCTCCCAGATAGAGCGAACATGTGCGGAAATACTTGGTTATCTGAGCCATCAGTTGAGGGTACCATTTGTAGTAGAGCGAACCGTCTGCTTTCTGCTCGTACTGTTTCATCCGTTCAGGCTTGCTTTGGTCCAGAAAATAGTCATTGAACCCATCCGGCATGCGGCCACCGCCGTTGAACTGAGCAGTTACGTCAAACTGCCATTTCTTCAATGGTGTCTGATAGCTGGTGGTGATGACTCCCTTGTATTTCTTGCTGAGCGGTTTTTCGCGCAGGCGTGCTTTACCTTCTCCGTCGATCGTGGTTTGTTCCACGTCGGTATAGCGGAAAGCAGCCGTCATCGTCCATCCGCGCAGTATCTCCATGCTGGCTTCGACCTGTGCGTTGTGAGCAAACGAGCGACCGCTGGTGCCTGTCATCTGTTTGATGTCGGACAAGTTATAGAAGTGGAGCTGATGGGTGGCCTGATCCATGTCTGCGATGACGCACTCCAGGAATCCCGTGTAGTAGTACTCGGCCGACAGTTGCAGCTCGCGCCCGGCAATCGGAATGTAGAAGGTGGTGCTCACGCCCGTGTTGATAGCGCGCTCCTGATGGGCAAAATCGTTGTAGCCGGTGCTCACAACGCCACCTTGAGGCATTGTGCAGAAGTGCATCTCGCGTGATGACGGCATGGCAAAAGCATTGTCAGCCAGCACGTTCGGGCTGCGGTAGCCCAGACCAGCAGAGGCGCGAATGGACCACCATTCCCATGGGCTATAGCGCACGTTTACGCGGGGAGTGATAAAGAAACCGTATCGGGTTGAGTAGTCTGCTCTGACGCCTGCCACCAGCGATAGCATATCTTCCAGTTTCAGCGAGTACTCGGCAAACACGCCGGGCGTCAGTTCCCATCGGTCAAAGCGCAACGTGTCGCTCAGAACCTGCGTATTGGCACCAACCAGCCCCTCGCGGTATTGGTCAAAATTGACGGAAAGACCAGCCGACAGACGATGGTCGTTATCCATGCCCACGCGCTCGCTACCCTCAAAATTGTTCTGGAAGATGGCGTTCAGATAGCCGTTTGCCTGCGAGGCCTCCCACTGACGTTTGCCGTAGCGGTTCTGCTGATCGTGGTAACTGCCGGCAGCGATGATGCCTAAACTCATGCCTGTCTCTTCGTCAAACACGATGCCGTTCTTTACGAAACCATCTACGCGCCATGTGCGTAAGCCAATATGATATGGATCGGTCACGTGCACTATTGTCTGTTCTCCGTTCGCATCGGTGGTCTTATGCATACTCAGTTGACCGCCGTCGCGTTGGTCGTACAGTCCGCGTGCATACGCTTGCAGGGTGTACTGATTTTTCTTGAAAAACCATCGATTGGCAATATTGACGTTATGGCTCTTGGGCATGTCTGCGAAGCCATCACCGTTATCGTCCATCGCGTGCATGCCGTTCTGGTAATGTGCCATAATGCCGGTGTACAGTTTTCCTTTTTCCGGTGCGCGATGCTTGAACATCCATCCTCCCTCCACGTTCACTTCGGCCATCAGCTCGCTGTTGATCATGGCGTTGATGGCAATTGGATCTTGGGTCTGTGGCTTGAGAAACTCCACGTTGATCTGGCCAGTCGTGGCTTCGTAGCCATTGATAACCGAAGAGGTTCCCTTGCTCACCTGGATGCCTGCCATCCATGGACCGGGGATATACTCCATGCCGTAGTTCTGAGCCAACCCTCGGACGCCGGGGGTATTCTCCGACAGCAGTTGAACATAGGTGCCACTCAGGCCCAATAAACGAATCTGCTTGGCACCTGTGGCTGCATCGGCATATGCTACGTCCACCGATGCGTTCGTCTCAAACGCTTCTGACAGGTTGCAGCATGCGGCCTTGCAAATCTCGTCTGCGCCCATCATCTGCGTGTCAAAAGCCGAGATGCGCGACTTGACCACACTTGCTTTGCGCTCGCGTATGGTTACTTCGTCCAATATCAGGTCACTCACCAGCACGATGGTCAAGGCCGTATGCTGATGTTCTGCCACTTGTGTGGTGTCGTTGTGGTAGCCCATGTAGGAGCTGACCAGCAGGTGGGTTTCTTTGGTTGGTTCGATAAAAAACTTACCATCCGTATTGGTGATGGTACCTTTGCCCGTATTGGCCCAGTACACGTTGGCGCCTATCAGCGCCTGACCTTGTTCGTCCAACACGATGCCTGTGATAGTGCCGTGTGCATACGCGCACGCAGCACACGTTATAAATAATGAAATAAGAAATAGTATTTTTTTCATACCCGGATTGATTTAGCAGCGCCTGTTGAGGCGCTCATGAAACGAAAGTGAATATAACAGCAACGCTCCACTCATCGTGTGGAGTTCACTATGTCTTGCCTAAATCAACCATTGGCAGCAGCGGATGATGACGTGCTGCCCATCCCCTTTGTCGGGGTACGGTCTATGTCCGGAATATTGGTTTTTGGTATGGGTTGCAGAGTAGGAAAAGAGTACGTTGCATGTACTGATAATCAGTATGTTATGCGTGCTGACTGATGGTAGTATGTGGGCATGAACGACTGCCCCGGGTTCTACGACTAAATGACGAATCCAGCAGCCGTCGGCTTCGTGTTCGCAGCTTTCCTCGAGGCCTTCTACATCTTCGTGCTCGCTGCAATCTGTCAGGAGATGGTCGTGGTGTATGCAGCAGGCACAATCGTGGTGATGAACCTCGGAACAAGACTCCTCGATGACGTGCTCCAATCCGGCTCGGCGGCAGTCTTGGCAGCAATAGTGCACGACATTGACACCCGTCCCCGCCAGCAGGAAGAAGACGATGATAATCATGCTTACTATGTAATTCAGAATCTGTTTCATTGTTCGTTGAGGCCTTTACAGGTCGATGCTGTTTTGGCAATCGGGATAGTTGCGTTTGCAACTGTAGCGCAGCGAGCAACCTGCACATTGGCTTTCGTTGCTCTCTTTACGGATATATCGTATCAGTCCATATACGGCGGCTACCACTACCAGCGCCCCTATCACTTTGCTCAACATAGCAGTCCTCCTATTTGGTAAACGACAAAACTGACCACCCATGCCAGCAGCAGAGAATGAACGACTGTGAAGAGTGCCCATTTCCAGTTGGTCTCACGGCGCAAAGTGGCAATGGTGGCAACGCATGGAAAATACAACAGTGTGAAAATCAAGAAGGTATATGCACTCAACATCGTCAGGCCAGAATGGGCTACACCTCCAGTGAAGAGGATGGCAAATGTGGCGGCTATCGCCTCTTTGGCCGGCAGACCGGTCAACAGACAGACACTCAATTTCCAATCCATACCCAGAGGCGCCATGATGGGGGCAATAAACTGGCCGATGCTGGCCAACCACGAGGACTCGAGTTGAGACAGGTCGTGTGAGGGGAAGTATTCCAAAAACCAGATGATGATGCTCGCGTAAAGAACGACGGTGCTGATTTTCTGCAGGAAATCGCTGACTCGGAACCATATATGTCGGCCTATGGAGCTGAGCTTGGGCAGGTGAAAATACGGTAATTCGTTGACCGTGTCGTCGGCCGGCTTGCGGAACCAACGTGTCTTTTTCATCAGCCATCCAAAACCAAACGATAATGCAATCCCTAACAGGTAGAGTGACCCCAAAACCAGCGCTTTCTGCGAGGGAAAGAAGATGTCGATGAACAGGATATATACCGGCAGGCGTGCTGAGCAGGACATGAAAGGAACCATCAGCATCGTCAATGTTCGGTCTTTCTTGTCATGGATGTCTTTTGCTGCCATGATTGCGGGCACGTTGCAGTCAAATCCCATCAGCATCGGAATGAACGAGCGGCCGTGAAGACCTATCTTGTGCATCACACCATCCATCAAATAGGCCACTCGCGCCATGTAGCCCGAGTCCTCCATCACACTCAGGAAAAAGAAGAGGATGATGATGTTCGGCAAGGCTGTCAGGAGCGAACCTACACCCAGGATAACACCTTCGGCCATCAAGCTGCTATACCATGATTCCGGCAAGTTGTTCACACATATGTCGTGTAACCATTGGATACCCATTCCAATCCATTCTCCCAATGGGTCACCGACGGAAAAAGTGCACCAGAAAACAAAACTCATCACTATCGCAAAGACGGGAAAACCAAGCCATCGGTTGGTTAACACACGATCGATGCGATCCAGCCACGAGTGGATATCCTGCTCGGGGTGAATGAGTGTCTGGGTGAGGATGCCATGCACGTATGCCAGATACGCGTCCTTATCTTGTTGCTCCCACGCGTGTACGATAGGGTGTGCGTGCGACTCGGGTTGCTGCGCCACCTTTTGCATCGTTTGCAGCAACTCCTGAATGCCTTCCCCTGTCGTGGCCGATACCGTATGCACCGGTACGCCTATCAGTTGGGCAAACTTGTCCATGTCCAGACTATGGTGGGTCTTCAGCAGGAGGTCATAGCGATTGATGGCCAATACCAAGTGGTGACGGTGGTCGATGAACGATGGCGTCAGGGCCAAACTCTGCTCCAGGTTCGTGGCATCCACCACCTGCAAGACGATATCGTGAGCATGCTCTCGGGCGGCCCCCTCTTCACGGTCCATCTCTTCGTGAGAGTGGTGCTCGTCAAAGCAGAATTCGGCATCGGGAATAGCTTTTGCTGCCTCGATAAACCGCTGACACAGAGCAGTTTTGCCGCTTCCGCGGCTACCCATGATGGCGACTTCGATATGTTGCTTGCTACTCATGATTTTTTGTACTGTACCTTACTGTTTGCGCGTATATAAATTCCGTAAAATTTTATATATGATTTTTGTGCTTTTAGCAGCGATTTTGATGCCATTTCTTTTGTGAAAAATGGAAGCTTTTCGTGTCAGTCCAAGAAGACGTCGCGATAACCCAGGAAATACAAGATTCCGTCCAGTCCAACGGTCGAGATAGACTGCTTTGCGCCATCTTTTACCTTCGGTTTGGCATGGAAAGCGATACCCAGTCCGGCCTTGTTGAGCATCAGCAAGTCGTTTGCTCCATCGCCTACGGCGATCACCTGTGCCAAATCGATTCGCTCCACCTGGGCAATCAGCTCCAACAACTCCGCCTTGCGCTTCCCGTCCACGATGTCTCCGAGGTAGTTGCCGGTCAGTTTGCCGTCTTTCTCTTCCAGCGTGTTGGCATACACATAATCGACCCCGAAACGCTCCTGCAGGTACTTGCCCACAAAGGTGAATCCGCCCGAAAGGATGGCAATCTTGAAACCGCATCGTTTGAGCGTTTTGAACAGGCGGTCAGCCCCCTCGGTGATGGGCAGATGGTCGATGATGTCCTGTTTGGCAGATATGTCCAGCCCTTTCAGGAGTGCGCAGCGTCTTGTGAACGACTCCTTGAAATCGATCTCGCCGCGCATGGCTGAGAGGGTGATGGCTTTCACTTCTTCTCCCACACCGGCACGTATGGCCAGTTCGTCAATCACCTCCGTTTGGATGAAAGTAGAGTCCATGTCCACGCAGATCAGACGGCGGTTGCGGCGAAACATGTCGTCCTGCTGGAAAGAGATGTCCACACCTTCGTTTTTTGATATTTCCAGTAATTGCTGCTGCAATGCCGGCTTGTCGTGTATGTCACCTCGCACAGCGAACTCCACGCAAGCGTGGCGTTTCTCGATGGGTATTTGCAGGTCGGGACGGCCTGACAAGCGCAGGATGCTGTCGATATTCAGGTTGCGCTCTGCCAGCAGCGAAGTGACTCGTGCAATGTGGCGTGCATTCAGTTCGCGAGCCAGCACCGTGATCACATAGCGCTCCTTCGATTGGCGGTTGACCCAAGCGTCGTAATCTTGATCCGAGAGGGGCGTGAAGCGCACGATCATGTTCTGGGCAGAGAGGGCGAAAAGCACCTCTTTCAGCATGTCGCCCGAATGGCTGGCATCGTCGATGCGAACCATGATGCCCAGGTTCAACTGGTGATGCAGATTGCTCTGACCGATGTCTAAAATGGTGGCGCCATGACGTCCCAAAACCTCGGTAACCGTTGCCGTTACACCCGGTTTGTCCTCGCCGGAAATGTTCAGTAATATGATCTCTTGCATATCTTCTTGGGGATATGATTGGTAGTGGCACGTGCCGATACGTAAAAAGAAAAAAGCTCCGAGCCGAAGCCGGGAGCCTATGAAAATCTGTGTTGCGGAGGGAGGGATCGAACCTCCGGCCTTCAGGTTATGAGCCTGACGAGCTACCACTGCTCTACTCCGCGCCATAATCTCCCGAAAAACTCCTACTTCTTCGCTGTTTTTCGAAAGCGAGTGCAAAGGTACTGCTTTTTTTTGATATGACCAAATTTTTGACGGAAAAAAGTGCGTTTTTGGCGAAAAATGACGAAAAAAGAGCCTTTTTGGAGCTAAAAAGACTGTTTTTGACCGTTTTTTTTGGTCATGTCAGTAAAAAGTAGTATCTTTGCAAGCTATTTTGTGTGAGTATGCACTTACGCGTAGTGAAAATTTAAATCAAAAACATTATATTATGCAAAACAAACTTGTTAGAATTATGGCCATCCTGCTTGCGCTGGTATGTGCCTTCTATCTCTCTTTCAGCTTTGTGACCAGCCACTATGACAAGAAGGCTCAGGCATACGGCGGGGGAGATGCAGTGTTGGAGCAGCAGTTCTATGACTCCATCGCTACGGAAACTGTTTGGTTCGGCTACACCCTCAAGGAGTGCCGCGAGAAGGAAATCGCTCTCGGTCTTGACCTCAAGGGTGGTATGAACGTAACCATGGAAGTAAGCGTTCCTGACATTCTGAATGCTCTGTCAGCATACAGCACGGACGCAAACTATGTGAACGCTATGCAGTTGGCAAAGCAGAAGCAAAAGAACAGCCAGACCGATTTCGTGACGCTCTTTGTAGAGTCATACCACGAGGTGGCTCCAGGTGCTAAGCTCGCTTCGGTTTTCGCCACCAACATCGCTCTCCAAAAGAAAGTGAAGCTCAGCGACGACGACGCTACCGTCGAGAAAGTGATCCGCGAAGAGGTGGATGGCGCTATCAGCAACTCGTTCGAAGTGCTGCGTAACCGTATCGACCGTTTCGGCGTGGTACAACCAAACATCCAGCAATTGGAGCAGGCCGGTCGTATCCTCATCGAGCTTCCTGGTGTTAAGGAGCCTGAGCGTGTACGTAAGCTTCTCCAGGGTTCAGCAAACCTTGAGTTCTGGGAGACCTACGAACTCAGCGAGATTATCAACCAATTGGCTCAGATCAACAGCGAGTACGCTAAGGCCGCTCAGGCTGCTGCGCCTGTTGCTGAGGCAGAAGAGGTGGTAGCTGAGGCTGCTGAAGAAGTGGTTGAGGCAACGGCAGAAGAGAAAGAGCTGGCTAAACTGGACAGCGTTCTTGAGGCCTTTGATATCGAGACCCCTGAGGCTGCTGAGAAGAATATGGCCGTTGCGCGTGAGCAATATCGTGCCGAGAACCCACTCTTTGGCCGTCTGAATCCGGCTATTGACGCACAGGGTCGTCCTTTCGGTGGTCCTATGGTAGGTATGGCACACTACTCTGATACCGCTAAGGTAATGGAGATGCTCAACTCTACTATCGCTAAGCAGGTGTTGCCTCGTGACCTGCGTTTCGCATGGTCGGTTAAGGGCGACGAAGCTACCGGTTCAACCTTCACCCTCGTGGCGCTCAAGTCTAAGCGTGATGGACGTGCTTCGCTCGAAGGAGACGTTATCACCGACGCACGTGCTGACTTCCAGCAGACCAGCGCATATGCTTCTGTTTCCATGTCGATGAACTCGGAAGGCGCTAAAGACTGGGCACGCATCACCAAGGACAATATCCACAAGTCCATCGCAATCGTGCTGGATGGTTATGTTTATTCATACCCAACCGTACAGGGCGAGATTACCGGTGGCAACAGCCAGATTACCGGTCGCTTCACCGTGGACGAAGCAAAAGACTTGGCCAATACCCTCAAGTGCGGTAAGATGCCTGCGCCTGCGCGTATTATTCAAGAGGACATCGTTGGTCCTTCTCTCGGTAAGGAGTCTATCCGCGCCGGTCTGTGGTCGTTTGCTATCGCATTCCTCCTGATCCTCGTTTACATGATCTTCTATTATGGCGCAATCCCAGGTGCTATCGCAGACTGTGCTTTGCTCTTCAATATCTTCCTCATCTTCGGTATCCTCTGCTCATTCGGTTCAGTACTTACCTTGCCAGGTATCGCAGGTATCGTCCTCACCATGGGTATGGCTGTGGATGCTAACGTGCTCGTCTTCGAGCGTATCCGCGAGGAGCTGAAGGCCAACAAGGGTATGAAGAAAGCCGTAGAAGATGGTTACAAGGGTGCAATCAGCGCCATCGTGGATGCTAACGTCACCTCTCTGTTGACCGGTATCGTGTTGGCTATCTTCGGTTCAGGTCCTATCAAGGGCTTCGCAGTTACCTTCATCATCGGTATCATCACCACGATCCTCACCGCCGTCTTCTTCGCTCACCTCTTGCTTGACCGCTATGTGAACAGCAAGAACGCTAAGGATTTGGCCTTCACTACCGACATCACCAAGAACTGGTTCCAGAATACTCACTTCGACTTCGTTAAGGCTTCTAAGGTTGCCTTCATCTGCTCAGGCGTAGTGCTTCTGGCCGGCATCATCGGTTTGATTACCCCAGGTTTGAACCGTGGTATCGACTTTACCGGTGGTCGCAACTATGTGGTTCGCTATCAGCAGCCTGTATCTACCGAGGCTATCCGTTCTGCTGTGGACGCTCAGTTCTCTGCTTATACCGATGAGGCATACGGTTTGACCGTTATCACCATTGGTAACGATAATCAGGTACGTATCTCAACCAATATCGGTATCAACAACGACGAAGAGGACCTCGATCCAATCATCGAGAACATGATTTACGAGGCTTCTAAGCCTTACCTGCTCGAGGGTACGACTGCATCGCAGTTCTTGGATACGCAGCTGGATGAGACCGTTGGTATCATGTCTTCACAGAAAGTGGGTCCAAGCATCGCTGACGATATCAAGACGGCTGCCGTATGGTCTATCATCATCGCCTTGCTCATCGTTTCGCTCTATATCTTGATCCGATTCCGCAATATTGCCTTCTCAATTGGTGCGTTGGCTTCTTTGGCACACGATGCACTCATCATCATCGGTGCATATGCCCTCTGCTGGAAGTTCATGCCGTTCTCAATGGAGATTGACCAGGCTTTCATCGCGGCTATCCTTACTGTCATCGGTTACTCTATCAACGATACCGTGGTCATCTTCGACCGTATCCGTGAGTACCACACGCTCTATCCAAAGCGTGACCGTGGCGAGAACATCAACCAGGCGTTGAACGCAACCCTCTCACGTACGTTCTCTACCTCAATGTCAACGTTCGTCGTTTTGGCTGCAATCTTCTGCTTCGGTGGTGCCAGCATCCGTGGATTTGTGTTTGCACTCCTGCTCGGTGTCATCATCGGTACCTACTCATCTCTGTTCATCGCTTCGCCTGTGGCACACGCTGTGCAGAAATGGCAGGACAAGCTCCGCGCTAAGAAATAATAATAAAACAATGCCCGCCTCCCGTACCAGGTACCTCGGAGGTGGGCATTCCCCTACATTATTGGTGCGCATGTGCCAATGATGTTTTTGTCTCAATAATGAAATCAGGCCGTCCGTGAGGGATAGCCTGATTTTTGTTTCTCTCGCCCTCCTCCAAAGCCCAATGGAGCGGCTTATGGTCTCAATTTCCGAACTCAAGCCGTATCCAATCATGGAAATGCATGTTCGGGTCGATGTTCATTTTTTTCTTTAATGCCGATTGCCGATTATATACCGCTCCGATGCTTTTGTCCAGCAAAAGGCTAATATCCCTGCTGTCGAAGTCCAGTACAAGTAGTGCCAGATATTGCATATCGTTTTGCGTCAACAATGGGTATTTTTGTTGCCAATGCAGTAAACAATCGTTGTAGGCGACATTGATAGCTGCTTTTAGTTCTTCGATATTTTGTGGATTGCTAAAGCGTGTAAAATCGATATATTTCAGTAGCCATTGTGGCATATCAGTCATCGTATTCGACTCGGTCAGTTGCGTTTCTTTGATTTTCTTTGACAACTGTAATTGTCGTTCCAATTGCGCCAGAATAGTTGCGTTTTTTTCAAAGAGTTCCTGTTGCATCCTTGCCTTTTGGTCTAAGGCGATGTCTCGCTCTTTTAATAAAACAGCCTGCTGTTCTAACAGTTGCTTATGTTTGTCAGTAAGTACCTGACGCTCCTGCATGGCCAATAATCGATGGTTTCGCCATATGGCTACGAAAGTTATGATCACTCCGAAAGCCATCAGGACTACGAGGCCGAGGCTCCAAAGGAGCTGTTGTCGCTTTCGCTTGAAGAGCATCTCTTTTTCAGTCTGGTGTTGCCTTTCGATCTGTCGTGTGAGTTCAAAATTAAAGTGATTGCGTTGGGTGATGTTTTGCTGATATTGCTCTTCTCCCAACGTCCTCATCTGATGATATGCGGCATCCGTTTCTCCTATTTGGTATAAATAATGTCCCCACAAATGCCGGATGACAAAGCGGTCGTATGGCGTAGGGTTCTCGATGGTCTGAGCCAAATCCAGATATTTCTTGGCCAAGATGGGTTCATTCTGAATCAGAAACCAATTGGCCAATGTGGTGGCATGAAAACGATTTCCCAACGAGTCCACCAGATATCTGCCGGTAGAAATGACGAGTGAATCAGGGTAACGATCGGTCGAGCAGTAATATTGGCAAAACCGCATCTCATAAAGGAGTAAAGAGTCATTTCCAGAGCAGGAAATGGCTTGCTGAAAACATCGTTCGCTATTGTTCTCGTCGCCCAGAGCCATATAAATGCTGCCCATTTTTGCGTATGCATCGCAAATATATCGTGGTGGGCAAAGCTGTTCTTGCCAGAGCGTGATGGCTTTCTGATAGTAGTCTAAAGCCACCGCGTAGAGGGTTGCCTCGTGTGCGCAGGTACCTAATTTATATTGTAGCATGGCCTGTCGGATCGGGGAAATGTTCGTTTTCTCCCATTCCATCTTAGCTTTTTGAAAATACTCATTGGCTAATACAGTAGATTGCCGGGCCAATAATTCAGTTCCCTTAATATAATAAACTTCTCCGAGAACAGCGGGGTTGCCTTGTATGGAAAAGAACTGCTCCAGACTATCCAGCAGGTAACTGCTATCCGGAACCATCTGTTGCGCTCTGATCCAGGCATGATGATATTGCAGTTGCCAATAGTTTTTCTCCCATTCGGAATAGTGGCACGTATCAATCTGAAGCAGATGCAGGAGAGCACTATCCGATTGAATCCAGACCTCCTCTGATATATTTTTCAACGCAGGATCAGGAGCGCCTGTGGAAGGCTTGCATGCCATGAAAAACAGGGAAAAAAGGCATAAAAATAGCCAAATAGAAATGGCAATTTTTACCCTATTAGATTTTTTTAATTTGCGAAAATGTAACATTTTGATTATCAGTTGATTATACGGGTGCTTGATTTGGGGCTATTAGATTTTTTTTTTGGTATGTTCAAAAAAAAGCAGTAACTTTGTAACGCGATTCGTTCAAGAAGAAAAGTATGTGCAAAGGTACAAAAAATATATGAAAAAAGCAAATAAAACTTCTCAAATTATGAAAAAAATCTTATTATTTCTTTTGGCCTTCATTGGCATGTCATTCACAGCAAAAGCGCAGACAGATCTTATCTTCAAGCGTGACACAACCATCAAACTTCCACCCAATCGTCCAAATCCGATGTCGCTTTGGGAAGACGAGAGCATTCCATTCTCGGCTTTTTATTCAGAAGGAGAGTTGCTGTTCACGGCACAGACCTTATTATCTAACGCGCGCGTAATAGTCGTTAGTCGAATAGAAGGAGTGGTGGAAAGCCGGAATTTCTCGCTGGAGGCAGGACAAACTTATTCTATCTCCTTGTTTGGTCGCCCTGTCGGATTCTACCGCATTATCGTATATTGTGAAGAGGCCGTTTATTATTGCGACTTCGAGATTGAAGGTTAAAATCACACAAATTAATTTGGTCATATTAAATTTTTTAATTAACTTTGCATCGCAAAT
>JAKSNQ010000044.1 GCA_024399615.1 Paludibacteraceae bacterium
TTTGACATAAATCATGCTTGTTATTTCCCGATAAATAATCTCGTTAAAATTTATTGCTTATGAAAAAAAAACTCTTCTTCGCACTCATTAGTATTGCACTTGGTTTCGTGGGTTGTGTTCCCCGTAATCCACCTAGCGCAGATAAGACGACATCCATCATAGACCTGTGCTACTCCAGCATGGGAAAATCCGGAGAGAAGTTGCAGAAAGATTTGATGGATTTGGGTATAGAGATAGAAAAAACAGCGCCTTACAAAGAATACGAATGCTATTACATAAAAACGAACTCTTATGAGTTGGCTTTCTCAACAATAAATGATTCTGTCTTAATTCTCCGTTATAGAATCGATTTTAAAAATACCTACGTAAATGGAGCAAACAAATTTGTTGAAATTTCCGATTTTGTCTTCAATTATGGGTGGGATGCCTGGTCTGGTTCCGCAAGTTCTTCACATACCGATAGAGCAGCATATCTGGCAGAGATTGCCGACTGGGTGCCTACGTGGGATAGCATAGTTCTCGAGTTGTCTGAGTTTGCTGCAAAAAACTTGAACGATGGACTGAAATTGGTCGCAAGGCCTGTATTTTGGGCTGAATCTGTAGGTGGAAGAGATCATATAACAGGAAAAAGAAGATCATCAATCGCAAACACGTCTATAACAATCAATTTCGAGATTAAATAAACAGTTGTAGTAACGGGATTTTCATAAGTGAAAAAATGTGAGAATAGAGTGTGTCGTAAATGTGCGATGCACTCTATTCGGCTTTCATACGTCGCATCTGAGGGCCTGACGAAAATTTTTCGACAGGGGGGCGGTTTTTTGTCAAACCGCCAATAAGGCCTTTTTTCGCTATTCTAAGCCATTTTCCCTGTTTTTTTATCCTTGCTCCCTTGCATATGTCAAAAAAAAATCGTACCTTTGCATCGCAAAGTGTGGCCTCGCTTGTGAGTGACCAACTATTTCATCGGAAAAATAATTAAAACAAGATAGCTATCATGGCAGAACAAGAAAATTACGGCGCGGAGAGTATTCAGGTGCTCGAAGGCTTGGAGGCAGTGCGCAAACGCCCTGCGATGTACATTGGTGACATTTCTGTAAAAGGTTTGCACCATTTGGTTAACGAGGTTGTGGACAACTCCATCGACGAAGCGATGGCGGGTTTCTGCAGCCATATTGAAGTAAATATCAACGAGGACAACTCCATTACGGTGCAGGATAATGGTCGTGGTATTCCTGTGGACATGCACCCGAAAGAGCATCGTTCGGCTTTGGAAGTGGTAATGACTGTGCTCCATGCCGGTGGTAAGTTTAACAAGGATTCCTACAAGGTGTCTGGTGGACTTCATGGTGTGGGTGTCAGCTGTGTGAACGCGCTCTCTACCAAATTGCACGTGGAAGTACGTCGCGATGGCAAAGTGTACATGCAAGAGTATGAGAAGGGTAAACCTATCTGTCCTGTTCATGAGATTGGTACATACGATCCTGCTGAAGGAACGGGTACTCGCGTGCAATTCTGGCCTGATGGCAGCATTTTTACTGAGACCGTTTATGAGTGGTCGCGTTTGGCAAATCGTATGCGCGAATTGGCATTCCTTAATGCGGGCATTCGCATCACACTTACTGACTATCGCGAGAAAGCGCAGCCTACCATCGATGCTGATGGAAAGACCATCGCACCTGATTTTGAGTGGAAACGTGAGACGTTCTACTCTGAGAAGGGCTTGAGCGAATTTGTTCGCTACATCGATGCGAATCGCTCTATGCTTATTAGCGAAGTGATTCACCTCAATACCGATAAGTTCGGTACTCCGGTAGAGGTGGCTATGGTGTACAATACCGACTTTAATGAAAATGTTCACTCATACGTAAATAATATTAATACGTTCGAGGGCGGTACGCACGTAGCGGGATTCCGCGCTGCGCTCACACGTGTGATGAATAAGTATGCGGAGGAGAGCAAATTGCTGGAGAAAGCCAAACTTCGTGACAAAGATGGCAAATCTACGATCGATCCTAACGACTTCCGTGAGGGTTTGACGGCTGTCATCAGCGTTAAAGTGGCTGAACCTCAGTTTGAAGGTCAGACCAAGACCAAATTGGGCAACTCGGAAGTGGCTGGTATGGTCAATCAGGCCGTAGGTGAGGCGTTGAGCAATTATCTGGAAGAGCATCCGGATGATGCAAAGCGTATCGTGGAGAAGGTTATCCTTGCTGCTCAGGCTCGTATCGCTGCACGTAACGCACGTTTGAACGTACAACGTAAGTCGCCTCTCTCGGGTGGTGGACTGCCTGGAAAATTGGCTGACTGTGAGTCTAAAGATCCGGCTGAATGTGAACTCTTCCTCGTCGAGGGTGATTCTGCAGGTGGTACGGCTAAAACGGGTCGTGATCGTTTCCATCAGGCTATTCTCCCTCTTCGTGGTAAAATCTTGAATGTGGAGAAGGCTATGGAGCACAAGGTCTTTGAGTCTGAAGAAATCCGCAATATCTTTACCGCTCTGGGTGTAACGATCGGTACTCCGGATGATCCTAAGGCATTGAACTTGAGCAAGATCCGCTATCATAAAGTGATTATCATGGCCGATGCCGACGTCGATGGTGCGCATATTGCGACCCTCGTCATGACATTCTTCTTCCGCCATATGAAAGAACTTGTTGAGCAGGGATACCTCTATATTGCTATGGCTCCTCTGTATCAATGCAGCAAGGGTAATATCAAAGAGTATTGTTGGAATGACCAGCAGCGTCATGATTTTATTATGCGTCATGGCAACGGCGACGAAAAGCAGATTAAGACCCAGCGATACAAAGGTTTGGGTGAGATGTCCGACGAACAACTTTGGGAGACTACTATGGATCCGGAGCGTCGTATGCTCAAGAAGGTGACTATCGAGAATGCTGCTGAGGCTGACCGCACCATCGCTATGCTGATGGGTGATGAGGTCGCACCACGTCGAGAGTTCATCGAACAGAATGCTACATACGCTAAGATTGACGCATAAAAAATCACAGATATAGTTTGGAAACTCGGAGCTGACATAGATCGGCAAAGAGTTTCCCTTAAAAGGTATTAGTCAAAACATAAAAAACAAAAAATTATGAATTTATTTTTGGCACGCCTAACGGGCAAAATCATGTCTTCTGACCAGTTCGAGAAGCATATCCGTCAATTATTGGAAGACCATCGTCGCTACACCATCATCGAGCAGTCTGACGAACTCAAAGAGTATCGTCAACTTGAGCAGATTATTGGAGACGTGCGTTTCCAGGAGACCAAAAAAGAGTATAAAACCAAGAACTACAAGGATACTGTTGAGTACAAGAACTACTCTGATTTTCTCGCCCTCCAGAAGGATCCTGTTGTGCAGAAATATCTGCATGCTGTTACCGATGAGGAAAGAAATACGGTGGTGGGAGCTATCGCGGTGAAGAACTACATCCAACTCAAAAGCATCGTTGATGAGGCTGGCTTCGAGTCTAAACGCGCATTTTGGGAGAACCCAAATCGTTGGTTGCAGACTGAGGAGTACCGTAAGGAGATGCGTCTTGAGCAACTGAAAAAGAACCCCGATATTCAGTTCTTCCTCAATGCTGACCCTGAGAAGTTCCGTGCTTTGTCCAACCTGAAGGAGACTTTCAAGGCTCCTTTCCACGATGGTCGATTGGATTCCAATATGTTTGGTACTGGCTTCTACATCCAGGATAAGTCTATGCGTCGTGACTTCTCTCTGATTTCTGAAGCGCAGGCTTATACTGGCGAGAAGAATATCAATATTCTTAACGATGTGCTCTCGATTATCACCAAGCGTGAAGATACCGAGGCTTTGGTTTGGGACGCTAAGAAAGGCTTCGTGATGCATCCTTTCCATTACACATCCAGCATTATCAATAGTGGCGACAGCTTCCAGCAGGCAGATGGTCTATACATGGCAAAAGTGCGAGCAAGTGGTAAATGCCACAGCGCAATCTGTCTCATGACCGAAGACGAAAAGACTGCTATTGAACTTTATCACTACAACGGAAAAAATATTGTTGTGGGTTACAAAAACGCAAAAGATGAGGAAGAAGAGGTAATTCGTGGCCTCAAACCACAGGATTGGCACACTTTTAGTGTATTGGTTGACGAGAAAAAATTGGTGTTCTTCCTCAATGAACGCACCATTCTCGAAACAGAAAACCCTGTGCCGGGACAGAAATTGCACTTCAGCATACGTTCATTTGCTCCTGCTAACCATGGTGCTGAAGGACGTATCGACGTGGATTGGGTTCGCGGCTTTGTGGTGAAGTAACCGGTTGGAGATGATTAAGAACTTCAAAATAGTACCATTGCTGGTAATGGCTTTGTGGCTATGCGGCTGTAAATACTTTAGCCGGCATAGTTACGAAGAGGTCCTGGTGGAGATTGGCGAGCAGAAACTCATGCGCAATCAACTCGAGGCTGTCACTATGGCTGCACGAACACCTCAGGATTCGGCTATGCTGGCTGAGCAATACATTCGCCAATGGGCCGAAAACGTGCTTTTCTACGAGAAAGCGACGCATCAATCCGACCCCGAGTTGGAACAATTGGTCAGCAACTACCGCCGAGAACTGTATCTGCATCGCTACGAAGAGAGACTCGTCCAGCGAGAGATGGATCATGAGGTTTCTGACGAATTGGTAGAAGCATACTATCGCCTGCATACCGATTGGTTCGTACTTGATATAAACCTGATAAAGGGAGTGTTGCTGATTGTGCCGAATGGAGCGCCTAGCGAGAAAAAAATCCAGAAATGGATGATGGCGCCCGAGTCGCATCTGGAGGAAATTGAGAAATATGCCTACCAGTATGCTACGGGTTACGAACTCTTCCTCGATAGATGGGAGAGCGGCAACCAACTCAAGATGCGTATGCCGATAACCGACCACGACCAGACGCAACTCTTCCGAAACAACCGACTCATTCAGGTGAGCGACAGTCTTCAGACTTATTTTCTCCATATCTCGGAACGTTGCTTGGTCGGGGATGCTATGCCACTTGATTTCGCGGCGGCTGATATCCGGCGTATCATCCTCTCGCGTAGGCAGGCCAAGTTCTTGCAGGAACATAAACACGAACTCTACAATGATGCAGAGCGTATGTTCCGCATTCATCGATACTACGAACCGATTGAGTTCCCATCGGCCTTGTCGCTCGACTCCGTTCCTGAGGAACAGGAAGACGAAATGCCGGCCATTCAGTTGAACTCGAAAACCAAATCGTCGGTATCCGTACTCTCAATCGAACAGGCGGAGGACTTACACGCTGACGAACATGAAGATGATGCTGCCACCGATAAACCTACCGAATTTTCGGCTGCGGAATTTGAACAAAACGATACAACTAAATTACAATGAGACTAAAGCATATTTTGGCAATGTTATCACTTGCTGCCACTACTGCTATGGCGCAAGATAACATCATCGATGAGGTCATTTGGATAGTGGGCGACGAAGCCATACTCCGTTCCGAAGTGGAGGAGGAGAGATTGCGCGCTCAGTATGAAGGAACGCCGATTAAAGGGGACCCTTATTGTGTCATTCCTGAGCAGATTGCTATCCAGAAACTATACTTGCATCAGGCTGAACTGGATTCTATCGAGGCGAATGAATCCAGCGTTAGCCATCAGGTGGATATGCGTATCAATTGGTACCTCAATCAGATTGGCTCCAAAGAGAAAATGGAAGAGTATTTCCGTAAATCGACATCCGACATTCGTGAAGACCTCATGACTCAGGTGCGAAATCAGATGATTATCCAGCAGATGCAGCAGAAATTGACCGAGAATGTCAAGCCTACTCCTGCTGAGATTCGTCGTTACTTCAACTCTCTCCCTGCTGATTCTTTGCCGATGATGCCGGCGCAAGTGGAAGTACAAATCCTCAGTTTCGAGCCTAAAGTGCCGGTAGAGGAAATTGAACGTATCAAGTCACGTTTGCGCGATTTTCAGGAGCGTGTCAATACTGGTGCTTCCGATTTCGCTATGCTTGCTCGCCTCTATTCCGAGGATACCGAGTCGGCTAAGCAGGGTGGTGAACTGGGATTTGTGGGACGTGGACAACTCGTGTCTGAGTTTGCTGAGGTGGCTTTCAACCTCAATGATCCCAAGCGTGTCAGCCGTATCGTACAGACCGAGTATGGCTATCATATCATCCAACTTATCGAGAAGAAAGGCGAACGCATCAATTGTCGTCACATTCTTCTCCGACCTCGACTTTCTACCAATGACAAGGTGAGAGCTATTGAGCGTCTTGACTCTATTGCGGATGTTGTTCGACAGGAGAAGGCGACCTTCGAGCAAGCGGTTGCTTACTTTTCGGAGGACAAAAACACAGCTCTCAATGCTGGCTTGATGATCAACCCTAATACGGGCGCATCTAAGTTCGAATATCAGGACTTGCCACCTGAAGTGGCTAAACAGATTTATTCCATGAATATCAACGAGATATCTAAGCCTTTTGTTATGATGGATCAGACCAAAAACCGCGAAGTGGTCGCCATCGTCAAGCTGAAATCTCGTGTGCAGGCGCATCGTGCAAACCTCTCTGACGATTATCAGACTATCCGTGCCATGCTTGAGGAGAAATTGGGTAACGAATTGTTGGCCAAGTGGCTTGAGAAGAAAATGCGTGAAACATACGTTCATATTGACCCGAACTGGTCTGGATGCGAATTTACCTATAGCGGTTGGAGACGCAGCGAGAAAGAATAATACTTATACACGATCTCAAAACTCATAGAATTTTCGACTTGAGACACCATATATATATATTAATAGTAGCGCTGATGATGGCGATGGTTGCCGTGGCCCAAGAAACGGTCAAGAAAACCACCACTATCTATCTGGAGAATGCCGAGACGCTGAGCTATGACGAGGAAAACCACCCCGATGCTCAGATCTTGCGTGGCTATGTTCAGTTCCGTCATGAAGATGCGCTCATGTATTGCGATTCGGCTTATTTCTTTCAGAAAACCAACTCGCTTGATGCCTTCGGTAATGTGCGTATGGTGCAGGGGGACTCGATTGAAGGATTTGCCGATATCCTTTATTACGATGGCAATACCAAGTTCGCGCGCATGTATGGTCATGTCAAACTTATCGACAATGATATGGAGATTACGACCGATACCTTGTTGTTCGATCGTAGAGCTGATTTCGCATGGTATTACACAGGAGGCAAAGTGGTGGATTCTGTCAATACGCTCACTTCGCGTTGGGGACAATATCAGCCAAAGCTGAAGCAGGCACTCTTCCGTGGTGATGTGCATCTGGTCAACGATAAGTTTGTCATGGATGCTGCCACCATGAAATACAATACCGAGACGAACGTGACCGACATGGAGGGGAATACCAAAATTGTTTATGAGAACGAAACCAATATCTATACCACTTTGGGTTGGTATAACACCAAGACCGAGAAATCGATGTTACTCAATCGTTCGCGGATTGAGCATGTGGATGGCACTACGCTTACCGGCGACACCATCTTCTATGACAAGGTTTTGGGTTATGGCCGTATGGTAGGTGATTTTGTCATGATAGACTCCACCAATCACTTGACCCTTCAGGGAAATTTGGGTGAGCTGTACGAAAATGGACCGATGGGAAAAAATTCCGGTTTCGCAACAGATTCGGCTTTGCTAATCGATTGGTCTGACTCGCTTAGTTATACTTATATCCATGGTGACACACTCTACACCGAGGAGATTGAGTATCAATTGACCAAACTGGTGTCACGTGATTCTATTCTGGTGGATTCTGTCATGATGGCACAGTCACCCGACACCATGATTATTGATACGGCCTATCGGCAGACACGTGCTCGTCATCATGTTCGTATTTTCCGTGATGACCTACAGGCCTTGGGAGATTCTTGTCTTTTTAATGGGCGCGACTCAATCTTGAGCATGTTTGGTGAGCCTATCGCTTGGACGGATCGAAGGCAGATATCTGCAGAGACAATCGACGTCTATATGAAAAATGGGGTGGTGGACTATACCCATAGCAAGGGAAAGGCTATGGCCATTGAGCAGGAACATCCCCTTTATTACAACCAGATGGCCGGAAAAGAGATGTTCGCCTATATTCGTAACAACGAACTCGCACAACTTGATGTGAATGGCAATGCTGAGACCATTTTCTTCCCACGTGAGACCGATGGCACTTTTATCGGCATGAACAAGACCGAGTCCAGCAATGTCAAACTTTTCTTTGAAAAAGGTAAAATACATCATGTACTCTTTCTCCAGGCTCCTAAGGGGAGTATCTATCCGATGACGGACTTGGAAAACGCCTCAAAACTGTCGGGTTTCTTTTGGGCAGAAGAGGAGCGGCCTGTTACTCCTGGCGATGTGTTCCGCCATGCCAAAAGAACAGAACGTAGTCCATCGGGACCGAAGTCTGCCGCTGAGGAAGCTCCTGCCAATGCTAAACCAAAAGGTACAGCTAAGGATGGATTGCAGACAAAATGAGAATATATCGCTATTTGATTCTGATTATTCGAATGTCTCGGTCAGTCATGCATGACTAATTTCACTTTAGGGGTGTGCTGATAAATACCCTTTATTAACAAATTGAACTATTATTTTTTTCACAACAATGAAGAAACAATTTTTGGCTCTTGCTTTGATGTTGCTTAGCGCGAGCGCCATAGTGGCACAGGATGCCGCACAATCATTCGGACTTTCCGTTGGCTATGCCAATCCCATATTCCGCGAAAAGAGCGCTTCTACTGCTACTAAACTGGATGGGAAGATTACTACCTATGGCTTTATGGCTGGTGCTGTTTATGAGGCAAATCTCATTAAGGGGTTTGGACTCCATCTGGAACTCAACTATGGCTTCAGTATGAAAGAAGGAAAGTGGGCAAAATTGAACTCCTCTGGCGCTGACTATCCTCGTCAGAAGAGTACGTATACTACCCACTATTTTGACATGCCTATCCAGTGGCAATACAAGTTTGAGATTGCTAAGGAAACCTATCTGCTCCTTTACACTGGTCCTGCTTTGCAAGTGCATTTCACTATGTCGGAGCACAACTACCTACAAAGTTTACCCAATGCCTCAATCGAAGAGAAAATTTCTAACTATGTCTCTAAAACCTATGATCGTGATGGAGATGGAAAATACGACTACAATCGTATCAATGTGAATTGGGGTATTGGTGCCGGGTTCCAATATCAGCGTTATTACCTGCGTGGCGGGTACGATTTTGGTATCAGTAACCCTTATCATGATAGGTTCTTCGACATCTCTGCTGCCCCCGATGCGGCTTGGAAACGTCAGGGACGTCGTGACCAATGGTTTATCAAACTTGGCATTTATCTCTGGCAACACTAATCTGTTACTATTGGGCGTTCTGATATTTTCTTGTTAATAAAGCAATTGTTAGGAACACCCTTCTGCAAACCAATACCATACAACTATGATACCACGTGACATTATCGAACGAATTTACGCTACCGCCAGAATAGAAGAGGTGGTTGGCGACTATGTCTCTCTCAAGCGACGAGGAGGCAATCTGTGGGGACTGTGCCCTTTCCCCGGACATACGGAGAAAACGCCCTCATTTTCAGTCAATCCTGCGCGTAATATTTATAAATGTTTCGGCTGTGGGCAAGGTGGAAATGCGGTCAATTTCGTCATTGCTATGGAGCAATGCTCTTATCCGGAGGCCCTCAAGAAGATCGCTAAAAAATACAATATCGAGGTCCCTGATCGCGAGATGACGGCCGAGGAACAACAACGGCACGATGACCGTGAGTCTATGTTTGTGGTCAACGATTGGGCCAACGAATGGTATCAAAAACAACTGTGGGAGACAGAAGAAGGTCGTGCAATCGGACTGAGTTATTATCATCAGCGAGGTTTGAGTGACCAGACTATTCGTAAGTTTAAGTTAGGCTATTCTCCGGCGAAGGCTTATCTCTTGCCTAAAGCGGCTCGCGAAGCCGGATACAAGGAAGAGTACTTGATTAATAATCAGGATACGGGTATTGGCACCGGTATTTGTGGTATCAGCAAAGAAAAAGATGCTGGCGAGCAAGAGAAGGCAACCCCTGCCAAAGCCGAGCACCGATTATATGATCGCTATCATGGCAGAGTTATCTTCCCGTTCTTTAACGTGTCGGGTAAAACAACCGGTTTTGCTGGACGCATCTTGGAAAAGAGTGATAAAGCCAAATATGTTAATTCTCCAGAGTCAATCGTCTATTCCAAGCGTCGCGAATTGTATGGTATTTCTCAAGCCAAAGCAGCCATAGTCAAGAAGCAGCGATGCTATTTGGTGGAAGGTCAGATGGACTGTATATCGATGTCTCAAGCCGGCATCGAAAACGTGGTATGCTCGGGGGGAACATCGCTCACAGTAGAGCAAATTCGCCTTATCCATCGCTTTACCGAGAATGTCACAATCCTTTACGATGGTGACGCCGCGGGCGTGCATGCGGCCCTACGTGGTATCGATATGTTTTTGGATGAAGGTATCAGCGTCAAGGTGATGCTCTTCCCTGATGGGGATGACCCCGATTCATTTGCCCGCAAGCACACGGCTGACGAGTTTGTACAATATATCTCTGACCACGAGGAGGATTTCATACGTTATAAGACACGCGCTATGTTACAGGATGCGCGTGACGATATCCGTCTTCGCAGCGAAGCTGTGCATAGCATTGCGGCGTCTATTGCTTATATACCGGACCGCATCACGCGCGACATGTATATTAGGGATTGCGCACGTGAGTTTAAGTTGGATGAGGCCACTATTTTGCATGAAGTGATGGATGTGCGCAAAAAGCATCGGCAAGAACGCGAGGCAAACCGACAAAAGGCGGGTTCAAATTCCACAAATGGCAATAATACCGCCCATATGGACGAAACTGCCGTCCAACCTGTGAGCACAACGCCATCGTCATCTGCGTCCACAACCGATGTCGCTTTTGATGCCCCAGTCAAGAATCCTCCACTTGATCCCAAACTGCAAGTGATAGATACCAACTATCGTAACCTGATGCGCGTTTTGATACGGTTTGGCGAAGATTTGTTGTACTTCCAGCAGCCGGATGGATCTCTGCTACCTACTATGGTAGGCGTCTATATCCAGCAGTATCTCTCCTCTACTCATATCGACTATACGACACCGCTTTACAAGCTCTTTTTTGATGAATTCAATCAGCATTGTAACGACCCCGATTTTGATGCTGAGGCTTTTTTTGCCTTACATCCCAATCCACAGATTTCTGCGTTAACTGCTGACTTGTTGTCCGACAAATATACGCTTAGTCGTATCTACGCAAAAACTACGGATGCTGAGACTATGACGCATCACCAACTCTATTCTGCTGTGCTTCAGGTCCTATACGAACTGCATTTCGCTTATGTTGAACTGCAGATGAGTCAGGTTGAAGCCCAAATTCAATCCGCCAGCATTGGTGGTGATGAGGCACAACTTATGCTTGCGATGTCGCAACAGACCTATCTTATCGATCTTCGACGCACCATCGCTGAATTGCTGGGAAAATATTGAAATTAGAACTTTCTAATTGATTGTTATACATGGAAATGTGGAGGTTTTAAAACACCCATTTAATCCATCGCCCTTGGGCAAACACAAATTATGTTATTCGAACAGATTGTTTACGGACCGATACATTCTCGACGCTTGGGAGTCTCGCTGGGCGTGAATGTGATGCCTTTGCACAACAAATTGTGTACATTTGATTGTGTGTATTGCGAATGTGGCTTTAATAGCACCAATCTTCATCCCGTCATTCCTTCCCGTGAAGAAACAGCATGTGCGCTGGAGGAGAAGCTTCGGCAGCTTCAAACTGAGAATGTTTGCCCCGATGTGATTACATTCTCGGGTAATGGAGAACCTACATTGCACCGCGATTTTGAAGGAATTATTGCAGATACTTGTCGTCTCCGTGATTGCTATTGCCCTTCTGCCAAAGTGTCGGTACTGAGTAATTCTACCCAATTGTATCGCGACGATGTGCGTCGTGCATTGATGATGGCTGATAACCGCATCTTGAAGTTGGATTCTGCCGTTACCTCCACTATGCGTCTGATTGACCAACCCGTCAATTCTGATCTTACTTCCGAGCAAATCATTGGCTACCTCCGCTCGTTCGAAGGGCATTTCACGTTGCAGACCTGTTTCCTTAGAGGACATGTGACGAGACCCAATCCTGCGCGTCCGGATGCCTTTATCTTGGGTGAGATTGACAATACTACCTCTGATGAATTGGCTGCTTGGTATCGAGCCATTGATCTCCTGCAGCCCGAGCAGATCATGATGTATGTTATTGATCGAAAGACGCCTGTCGAGACGCTCGAAAAGATTTCTCCCGAACAAATGCATGCGATTGCGCAGCCGCTTATCGATAAGGGATTTTCTGTTTCTGTCAGTTGTTGAGGGCTGTTCTGATAATTACTTTTGTTTGATCTTTTTTAGAACACACCCTCAACCATGAAAGTTCTTATCGCTCCGCTCAATTGGGGACTTGGCCATGCAACCCGTTGCTTGCCCTTGATTGTCCGTCATCTGCGTGCGGGAGACGAGGTCGTTTTGGCTGGTGATGGCGATAGTCTGTTGCTTCTTCGACGGCGGTTCCCTGGGCTGCGTTTCTACCGATTGGCATCCCTGCATCTGACCTATAGTCACCATAATTCCCAGGTTGGAGCCATATTGCGTGCCTTACCGCGATTGCTGCGCAGCGCTCGACAAGACCAGCGACTCTTGTTGTCTATTCTTGAACAGGAGCATTTCGACTTGATCATTTCCGACAATCGTTTTGGATTTTTCATCCCCTCTGCGCGTAAACCTTCTTTCCCTGATACACGTTGCGTGTACCTCACCCATCAGCTTCTCATTCGTATGCCACTGGGTCTGAGATGGTTAGAACCATTTGGTCAATGGTTACATCGGCGTATCATCCGCCATTATGACGAGTGTTGGGTGCCGGATTTCGAGGGTGCTGCGAATTTGTCTGGCGATCTCTCACATCTGTCCCCACTATCTGTTTCTGCTCCTACCCACTTCATCGGACCGCTTTCACGATTTGAATTTGTGCAACCTGAACCGATGCCTGATGCCTACGACGTGGTGGCTGTTTTGTCCGGACTGGAGCCTCAGCGCACCATTTTCGAACGACAGCTCAAGCAGGAATTTGCTCACTCCACCTGCTCGTTCTTGCTTGTTAGGGGAAAGATGGCCGAACCTATGATGCGCGTAGTGAACCAACATATGACCATTCTTCCTCGCATCGATGATGGCCAACTGGCTTGGTATCTGCTGCATGCCTCGACGATTATCATGCGAAGTGGCTATTCCTCCATCATGGATCTGGCTGCCTTGGGCTTGTTGGAAAAAGAAAAACGAGGCGAAGTGTGTCTTCGTCTCGTTCCAACGCCCGGTCAAACCGAACAGGAGTATTTGGCCACTTGGCACCGATGACTACTTAGGTCGGCGGATGGCATTGTCTTGGTTTTGAGGGGCCGGCCCAGTCCTGGCTAAGTTCTTACCCCCTTCCCTCTGACTACATTATCAGTACTTTAAGTATAGTATGTTGCGCTTCAGTCACGGCAGAGTTGCTGTTGCAATAAATGACGTACACACCTGGGCGTACACGGCGACCTGATACGTCACACATGTCCCATACGGCGATGCCGCCATTGGACTTTGTGCTATATACGACATTTCCTGCTGCATCTGCTATCTTTACCGGGCTGTCTGCCATCAGGCCCGTCACAGTCAGCAGACCTTCATATTCGGGACGAACGGGATTGGGATAGACGTAGGCTGACTCGAAATCGTCGTGTGGTGTGGAAGCGTCGCTTCGGAACGAAACCAAACCCAATTCAGAACCCAAAAAAACCTCACCCGTCTCGGGATGAACGGCTACAGAGAGTACTGTATTAGAGGGTAATGGCGAGTTCTCTGGAGTAAAATGGTAAGTTGTCTGTACCTCATCGCTCAGCATGTCAATATCCATCAGGAAAGCCCCCGAACCACCGGTAGCGAACCACAATCGGTTTGCACCATCGACTGCTATGCCGTTGATCAACTCCGAATCCAGCAGGTAGTCGCCTAATACACTGCCGTCGTTACGGCTGATGACTACGCGCCCACATTTATTGCTTTTGAAAAAGTCGTTGCTCGGATTCAGGTAGAATACGCCTTCTTTCATGCCCACCCACACAATGCCGTTCTGGTCTTGAGCGATGGAGTGTATCTCCTCCGGAGTGATGGTCTTGCCGTTCTGATCGACAAACTGAGTGCGCCATACGAAGTGGTCATCGCTGGCATCCATTGGTGTGTTATTGTCATCCAACAGACCCAGACCGGCGGGGTTACGTGATGACACCAACCACTTGTAGTTGGGCTTTTGGTTATCTGGCATGACGTCGCCTGGGGTAGGAATCGTGATAACCGACCCGTTTTGCTGGAGCGTGATCGAGTTCCATTTCCCATCGGGCGAGATGACGTGTACTGTTTTTTGCGCTTGTGCATTCATTACCCACAGGTAGCCTTGGGCATCATACACGACACCGTCAGTGCGCACATAGTCAATAAAGGGAGGAGCGGCCGACTCAATGGGCGAATTATCCAGCGTAAACACGTTCACCAATTGGTCGTCCAGGTATTCGTGCAGACCATGCGCATAGGATGATATGTAGTAGTGATTTGGGTTGCGCGGATCGATGGCAGCTCGGGTGTAGTCGCATATTTTTGTGCGCTCGTACGAGGCATGAATAGTAGCGGCATCGATGTTGTGCCACTCGCCGCCCTCATATATCATGACGTATGGATCTTCTTTGTAGTTGATAGCCCAACGGCGCCCTGGCACCATAATCATCTTGTCGCCTAGGAATGTCATGCGATAGGGCTTATTGACTGCAGGACCGCTCGGAGCAAATGCCGTCCTCACCTGTTTGCAAGTACGCACGATTCCTTCATTTTGTGAGGCTACGTAACTGCAATGGTTGATTTCCAGACTGTCGGCCAGATGACGAGGAAACAGGATGTCGCTTCGCTCGGCTAAAGGTTGTGTCTTCCAGAACGCGAAGTCAACCAAATTATCTTTCAGCGCAGCGGAATAGAGAGTCTCCGTGGAGGCTGCATACAAACTGTCGCCTTCTATTGCAATCTGAGTCAGGTATGGGTAATCGCCACTCGTTGGAAGGTACCAGTCGGCCACTTCCTCCTTTTTCAGGTTCAGCACCAGCACGCCGAAGTCCATCGCCAAATAAGCTTTGTCGTCGGCGAACACGATGTCATGAAACAGTTTACTTACACCACTTATCTGCGTACGTTTGATGTCCGATATGTTGACGATAGTCTGCTCGCCATCTGCTGAGGCATGGATGATGTCCATGTTGCCGTCTGTATAGGCTATCAGCAAGCGACCATGATCATCGGAAACGATATGGCCTACACCCGATGTGGATAACCCTGTGAGGGGACTGAGCGCACGCACCTCTTCGTCCTGAAGGTCCAGCGAGAAAACGGCACCATCAGCCTTGGCATATACCTTATTGTGAGCATAGGCCAATTCGGTCACACCCACATAGGCATAATGGTAGGTCCAACCATTCATCATGCCCGAGAAGGCATCTGTCTGCATGTTGTCGCTCCCGTTGCTACCATAGGCACAGACCCGTGGCAGTGTTAACAGGAAAACCAATAGGATGAGTAGGAACTTTCGCATTCGTTTTCGTTCGTTTTTTATTCTACCATGCCGTCGATGGCAACTGCTATCGAGTTGGCAATCTCAGCCATTTCCTCTGATGGTAATTGCAGTTTGGGATTGCTGAATAGCATGTCACTCTCTTTTTCCAGTGGTATCAGGTGGATATGCACATGGTTCACTTCCATACCCAGCACCGCTACACCTACACGCTTGCAGTCCGTCGCTTTCTTGATTCCTTGGGCCACCTCTTTGGCGAAGAGCATCAAGCCTGACAATAGTTCGTCGTCCAGGTCGAAGATATAGTCGGACTCTGGCTCTGGCAACTTGGGAATAACCAACGTATGTCCTTTTTTTAGCGGATTGATATCCAGAAATGCATAGTATTTGTCATCCTCTGCTACTTTGTAACTGGGGATTTCGCCATTGATGATTTTTGTGAAGATTGTCATGGTGTCCTTTTTTTCGTCGCCCTTAGGCGCATGTTAATTGTTAAAAAACAACATGCAACCCGCGTGGGTTGCATGCATAGTGATACTTAGAGAGAAATCTCCAGAATTTCAAACTGCATCAAACCAGCAGGCACTTTCACATCTGCGATGTCGCCCACTTTCTTTCCCAACAGACCTTTGGCGATAGGGGTCGTTACTGACAACTTTCCGGCGGCTACATTAGCCTCCCCTTCTGTCACGATGTGGTACGTCTTTTCTGCACCATTTTTTACATTGCGGATACGTACCTTGGTCAAAATCTGCACCTCGTTCGTCGAAATGCGAGATTCGTCGATAATACGAGCCTCTACAATTTGTGCCTTGATCTGAGCTATCTTGCTCTCCAGATTCGATTGTTCCTCTTTTGCTGCATCATATTCGGCATTCTCGCTCAGGTCACCTTTCTCACGGGCCTCTGCTATCGCGCGAATGACGCGTGGACGCTCCTCGCTTTCCAATATCTGGAGCTCTTCCTTCAGTTTCTGCAGTCCTTCTGCAGTCATGTAAGTCATTGCCATATTCGTGCTATTCTTATTTTGTTTATGGGGGACATCCTTGATTGTTACCCTTGCGGAGATTTTTAGAACACCCCTTAATATTTTCTGTTGAAAATCTCACTGGCGATGAAGGCCTGACGGGCCGATTCAGCATCAGTGAGGTCTATCCCAAAATGAGGAGCCACCGGAGACTCCGCTTTTGTTACTTTCTTTGCTTCTGTTTTCATAACAAAAAATGTGCCTTTTGCACATCTCTGTGACAAATAAAACCATCATTTTTAAGACTAAGTGAAAAACAACGAGAAACTTCCCAGCCTCTCGTTGCCATTAAACCTAAACCTTAACT
>JAKSNQ010000045.1 GCA_024399615.1 Paludibacteraceae bacterium
ATGCGCGTCCAAGTTCCGACCAGGCATTCTCATCGCCTCCTGAACCGTGAAGCAGGTAGAGTACCGGGTATTTCTGTTTCGGGTTCTTCTCGTATCCGGCAGGAAGATAGACCGTCAGACGGCGATCCATGCCCGCATTTTTGCTTTGGTACCAGACCTTGGTGAGCGTACCATTTGACAATTGGACAATTTACTATTTGACAATTGGACGGGCAAAGCCCTAATTTGACTAGACCGCTGCGCTATTCTGGAGGTTCTAGATAATCTAGGGCAAGGGAGAGGAACGACTCGCTTGGCGCTATCACTTCGTGTGGACTATTTGACAATTTACTATTTGACTATTTGACAATTTACAAATTTACAATTAACAATTAACAATTAACAATTAACAATTAACAATTAACAATTAACAATTAACATGCGTTGGAATTGGGGCTATTTACAATTTACTATTTGACGGGCAAAGCCCTAATTTGACTAGACCGCTGCGCTATTCTAGAGGTTCTAGAAAATCTAGGGCAAGGGAGAGGAACGACTAGATAATCTAGGGCAAGGGAGAGGAACGAGACTCGCTTGGCGCTATCACTTCGTGTGGACTATTTGACAATTTACTATTTGACAATTTGACCATTTACAATTTTACAATATGGTTATTTGGTTATTCCAGAAATTGATTTTTATGCACATTCACACAGCTTTCTTTACAACAAAATCTATGCCAAACACAAAATTGTGTTAAGTAATAGTTTTATTCAGGAGGAAATGTCGTTTTTAAACGCAAAAAGTTGCGCATTTCATTTATTTTTTGTACCTTTGCACAAATTTTTATTTATTAATTTTAATTTTAACGTTTATGCGCAAAGTTTTTGTAATGCTTAGCCTGTTGGTTAGCGTATTGGCAACTGCCAAATCAGTACAGTTTAATCTTTTTGTACCTAATGCTTCAGATGAGATTGTAATCGTACAGAATTTCCCAACTTCTTTAGATGAGGCCAGTGTTGTCAAGAATGTTCTCCAGATTCTTAATGGTGAGGATGGTAATATTGAGAAGGTGTCTGAAAACCTCTATCGCGGTGCGTTCCAAACTCAGAATTATATAAACCCCTTCACCGGTAATACCCGCCGTAAGCTTAAGATGGATCTCAAGATTACTGTGAAGAATGGTGTTGCTACCCTGACAATGACCAATCTGATTATGCAGGAGTTTTATGCCGGATATGGGGTGCATGAGAAGAATAACAATCTGAATAGCACAATGAAGGAGTACTTTGCTGCAAAAAAGATGGTAGCAGAGAAATCCGGTTCCAAGAAAGAGATTAAAGAGGCTAAGGACGTTATTGAGAACGCTGAGGACGATATCTATCCTTCAGAGGAAGAACTTGCAACACGTCTGTCTTCGATAGCTTCTGCTCTTAAATAACAGTTGATTTGACAATTTCTTTACCCACAAGGGGTACGATCACTTCGTGTGGACTATTTACCATTTTACAATTAACGTTGGAAATGGGAAATTTCTTTACCCACGAAGTGATACCGCTTGGCGCTATCACTTCGTGTGGATAATTTACATTGGTTATGAAAAAAAACAGTTTAATTTACGCTTTAGCTTCGCTGGCATTATTTGCCTGCAAGTCATCCAGTATCGAGAACTCCGTTCAATGTGTCAATGGCACATTTGTCGGCATGGTAGAGGATAATGGTGTCCTCTCGTTTAAGGGAATCCCATACGCTCAGGCTCCGGTAGGAAACCTGCGCTGGAAAGCCCCACAACCCGTAGAGGCCTCGGACGAGGTTTTCGATGCCAAGGAGTTCGGTAACGCAGCTATCCAGAATTACTCTGAGACAGAGGCAGCCAGCCATTACACCCGCAGCGAGGACTGCCTTACCCTGAACGTGTGGACCAAGGATCTGACCACCAAGAACAAGCCCGTCATGATTTGGATTCACGGCGGTTCATACATCTTGGGTGGTAGTGTCGATCCTCTCTATAACGGCAAGTACCTCGTGGCTGATAATCCGGACATCGTGCTGGTTTCCATCAACTATCGTGTAGGTCTGATGGGCTTTATCGACTTCAGCCACGTACCCGGTGGTGAGGCGTTCCCTGATGCTCCATATCTCGGCATCCTCGACCAACAGATGGCAATGCGCTGGGTACAGCAGAACATAGCAGCCTTTGGTGGCGATCCAAAGAACGTGACCATCTTCGGCGAGTCAGCCGGCGGCGGAAGCGTAAGCTGCCATCTGGTTGCAAAGGGCAGCGAGGGCCTGTTTCAGCATGCGATTGCCATGTCTGGTGCTCTGAACCTCACCTTCTCACAGAAGGACTTCGACCACTACGACATGGCTGAAGCTTTGACCCGACTGAGCGGATGCAAGACCATGGACGAACTGATGAACCTTTCTCAAGAAAGAATCCTGGAACTTCTTGAGATGGAGACTGGCCGCCTCGGCATCGAGGGCGGTGGCATCCTAGCTCAGAACAACAACCACCCTATGCGTGATGATGCACGCAGCATCATTCCAACCGACCCATTCCAAGCGTTGGCTAATGGTGCATCGAAGGACGTTGACGTCATGATCGGCACGACCTCAGAGGAAATGAAATATTGGACATACCTCTACACCTACATGGGTGAGGATGGTTTCCAACTGTTCTGCGACCATTTCCTCAACAGCAAGGAAGAGGAGTTGCGCAACGTACTTGGCAAGGATGGCGATATCGTGGATAAGTTTATCAATACAGTTGAATGCGATCAGGACGAGTTTTCAGCTAAGTATCCTAAGATCTGGGAGCGTACCGAGTTGCAGACCGAGATGTTCTTCCGCATGGCCGCCCTTATCATGGCCAACAACCATGCTGCTGCCGGTGGCAAGGGCAAAACCTACATGTATTACTTTGGCAAAGGTTATGAAGGCTGGCAAGGTGCATGCCACGCTTGCGAACTGACCTACGCCTTCAACAACCTGGCATACGAGGCTGGTGGTCCATACGATCCGGCGCTGACCAAGCACTTCAGCAAGGCGTTCACCAATTTCGCTCGTACCGGCAACCCGAGTCAGGAGGGTATTGAGTGGAATGCATACACTCCGGAAGGCGTGAATACGATGATTATAGGTAAGGACTGCAGCATGACCATGGGTGAGACTCCTCGTAAGGACCAGGCCGATATGCTCCTGCCATATTATCTGAAATATTATTTTGAAAAATAAGGGCTAATAATGAAAAAAATTAGTGTTTTGCTCTTGCTGCCAATCCTGCTGCTGGCAAGTTGCTCTCGTCCAAAGACGTTGCTCCTCTTGGGCAATGTCATCACGATGGATAGCCTCGCTCCTACGGCCGAAGCTGTCTTTGTGGAGAACGGGATAATTACGTATGTCGGTTCTGTCGAAGCGGCACGTGCCTTGTGCAACAAGAACACCGTTGTCAAGGACTACGGAACCGCCAGCATCTATCCGGGTTTCCTGGAGGGACATACCCACGGCTTATTGGCTGCGGATCGTTTCCTGCAGGCCGACCTGACGGAAGTGAACAGGCAGGATGATGCCGTGATGGACGACTTCGTACAGGCTATGAAGCAATACATGGAGGAGAATCCGGGCCTGCCCATGTACAAGGGTGCAGGTTGGACGCCTAAAGATAGAGAGCCCAATGCCGCCATGTTAGACGCTATTTGTCCCGATGTGCCAATGTTTCTCAACACAGAGGATGGTCACTCTATGTGGCTCAATACAGCTGCCATGGAACAGTTTGGTATTGACAAGGAGGCGGTAAAGAAGTATGGATCAGACTGCGTTCGCATGGATGCCGAAGGAAATCCTACGGGTTATCTATCCGAGAACCCTGCCATTGAGATTTTGGGTAAAATCAGTATGACCAAGGAGGAGTGCAAGCAGGGCTTGCTACAATGGCAGGAGTTGGCCTTCAGTTACGGCTTCACGGCTGTGACCGAGGCCGGTTTGGGTTTGGGTTGCCCCTATGGCATGGAGGCTTATCAGGAGCTATGCGACGAGGGTTTGTGGAAACTGCGCACCTATGCCAATCTGGTGATTGACGAGAACGTGCCGGATGATAAATTGGACTCAGCGCTCAGCAACGTGCTGGCTATGCACAACAAGCATAACGGCGAGTACTTCAAGGTAATAGGAACCAAGATGTTTATAGATGGTGTAATCGAGGCGCATACCGGTTGGCTCAAGGAGGAATACACCGACCAGCCCGGCTACTATGGTTTGAAGCGTTGTCCGGAGTCTTCGCGAGTTGCGAAGATTGTGGCCTTCAACAATAAGAACGGCATGAACGTGCATTTCCACTCCATCGGCGATGCTGCTACTCATATCATTGTTGAGGGTGTAGCGCAGGCTGTAGCCGAAACCGGCATCCGCGAAGGACGCAACGCGGTCTCGCATTTACAGGTTGTCGATACTGCTGATTACCAGGCATTTGCTAACAATAATCTCATTGCGGTAGTTGCTCCGATATGGAGCTTCAAGGAGCCGATAGGCTATGATTACACCGTACAGTATATTGGTTTGGACAGAGCAGAAAATCAGTATCCAATCCGCTCGTTCTACGACTTAGGTTGCAAGGTCAATTTCCACTCCGACTACCCCATTTCCCCTTCGATGAGTGTCGCCTGGAGCGTCTATATGGCTACTACCCGCACCATACCGGATTTAGGTTCATCCGGTGTGCTCAACCCATCTGAGTGCATCAATCGTGAGCAGGCACTTCGGGCGATGACTACGGATTGCGCATATCAGTGGCGCGAAGAGGAGCGTCAGGGTTCGATTGTCGCAGGCAAGCTGGCTAACTTTGCCATCTGGGACAGGGATTTCCTCCACGATGGCATGGATACTATTTGGGACGCCACCGTCCTGGCTACTTATGTAGATGGACAGGTGGTGTATGGCGAATAAACGAATGCGCAGAGGGCTCGCCCTAAAGGGCTATTAACATGCGCCGGTACCAAAAAATTATAACAGTATGAAGAAACTATTTTTTGCAATGATGGCTATTGCCACCGTATTGTCTGCCTGCAAGTCAAACAAAGACATAAAAGCAGACCCGGACGCTGACAATGCTGCCAAATGGACGGCAGAGCAGAAAGCGTCAATAGAAAACATCAAGGCGATAGAAGGCTCTGACGGACATCTTTTCGAGATGACCTACACAGCCGATTACAAACTGCCCGAACTGATGAAGAGTGATTGCGGTTCGATAGAGGAGTCTTTGGTCCGCTTGTATAGCACGCTTCTGCCTAACTCGCGTATTCTGCTTACGAGCGCCAGCACCCAAGGCGTGGGATGCAGTACTTTCTCATCTGCCTGCAGCGATGGAGGATACGTGCTCGGCCGAAACTACGACTATCCGGTCAAGGGCAGTTACTATATAGTGGTACGTACCGCGCCTGAGAAGGGATACAAATCTATCGGTATAGCGGATGTCAGCACCTTGCTTGCCAATCCCGACCCAAAGAATCCATTCAGTACCGTGCGCAATCAGGAGATTACGTTGTTTGCTCCATTCAGCATTCTGGATGGTATGAACGAGAAGGGATTCATGTGCAGTTTCATGCAACTTGAATACGAGTCCACCATGCAGGATCGTGGCAAAACCAAGATGGTCAACAATTGGATTCTCCGCATTCTGCTGGACAACTGTGAGACTGTATCCGAAGCCATTGCGATGATGGATCAGTTCGACATTCGTTCCGTCTTCCAGAAAGAGGATATGGATTTGCACTATATCCTTGCCGATGCATATGGTGACCGTGCGATTGTGGAGTATGTGGCAAACGAGATGCATGTCCTACGTGCTCCGGAGCTCATAGGCGAGGACGCGCCATACGTAATGTCTACCAATTTCTATCTCACACCCGGTCGCCGTGTTGACAGGGAAACCGGACTGTGGGAAAAGAATGAACTTGGCTACTGGCGTTTTGACCAACTCTGCCATAGTTTGAAAAATAATCCTTGCCCCTCAAGAGCAGAGGCGATGGATTATATGAAGAATGTTCGAATCGTGTACAATGACCAGGATGAAATCGAGGCAATTAAACGTAAGGGACAGGACCCCGAGAAGTTTGAAAACTGGAGCTGGATGTCTCTTTGGTCATCGGTTTATAACAGCAAAAATCTGACTATGGATGTTTGCATACGCGAGAATTACGACAAGAAATTTTCATTTATTTTAAAATAGTTTTTTCCAAAAAGAAAGATTATGAGAAATATTATTTTTCCCCTCCTGCTGGCGGTCGTACTATTGGCAGGATGTAAGAAGAAGAACGAACCCACACCTCTCTCTACCGAGGCCGACATGGTAGTTTATGGTAAGGTGTTTACTGCTGACAAAGCAGGATCAATGGCAGAAGCCTTTGCTGTCAAGGACGGCAAGTTCGTCGGTGTAGGCACCAAGGCAGATATAGCCAAGTATGTTAAGGAAGGTAAGACCCAGGTTGTTGACTTTACCGGCAAAGGTCTCGTCATCCCCGGATGTACAGAGGGACACGGACATTTCGTAGGCTTGGACGGTGTTGCCCGCATGATGCCTGGATACAAAGAACCATACAGCACGCTAATCGGCAGCACCATCCGTGGTAAGATGGCAACCAACCCCGGCCCCTTCCTGTCGTTTGGTTGGTCAAACCAAGAAGTGCAAAAGAACTCTACCAAAAATTATGCTGAGGAAATTGAAGCCGTGTCAGAAGGTAACCCCGTGGTACTTATGGACGAGGGTGGTCATAATGCGCTGTGTAACCGTACCGCATTGAAGAAGGCTGGCCTCATCAATGACCTTGGCGAGATTGTCATGCAGGTGCGTGGCGGAGATGTCGTCGCTGTGCAGAATCTCGACGGTACTCCAAGCAAAATCGCTAGCGGATACGTCACAGACGAGGTGGTATTCTGGGTTCTCGAGCATTCTATGGAATCACTTCTCACAGACGAACAGTATAGAGAGGCATGCAAACTTGGCGTGACGGAGCTCAATAAGCGTGGTTTCACTTCATATCTGGATGCCTTGATCAATGCCTTAGATGATGGTAAGGCGTATAAATATCTCAATGAGCTTGATGAAAGGAACGAACTCACCGTCAATATCGCAGGCTATTATGCCATTCGCAGTTACTATTGGGGGTTGCCTAAAGGTGGAAGCGTCCCTGCATTAATAACCAAGCATATCGACCATGCTAATGAACTCAATCAACTGTACAGCAAAGGACACGTACAGGCCAATGGTATAAAACTATTTGCCGATGGTGTTACAGATAGTGGCACAGGATGGATTAGCGGCGAATACCTAACTCCCGGTTTGGCAGAAGACAAGAAGCACGGCAACATTATCTGGCAGCAAGAAGAGCTTAACAGCATCGTAGCAGCAGCCAACGCCAAAGGTCTTTCTATTCAGACCCACGCATTCGGAGACAAGGCTTGCGAATCAGTTATCGATGCATACATAAGTTCTCCTACAGCGGGGCAGCTGAAGGTTCGCAACTCGCTCACTCATGTCCGCAACATATCCGACGCTGACATCGCGCGTTGTGCCCAAAATAACATTGGCATTGCTGCCAATCTCATCTGGCACTTTGGAAGCAATCCTATGTATCTGAATTATTACCTCAGCCTGATGCCAGCAGACATCTATTGGAGCAGCTTCCCTATGAAATCGCTGATTGATGCAGGTGTACCTGTGTCTTCTTCTACTGATGCTCCTTGTGGCGAAGACCTCCTTGGATCCGTTGTCAACATCATCGGAGTCAGTGTTACTGGTCAGATTCCTATCCAGTTTGACGTTGATCCATTCAATACCAAGGAGTTGCTCACTGTTAGCGAGGCAATCAATGCGCTCACTATCGGTGGCGCTTCAAGCCTTGGCATCGAGAAGGACCACGGCAGTATTGAGGTGGGCAAGTATGCTGACTTTGTAATGCTCGACCAGGATCTTTTCGAACTGGAGAAGCAGAATAAGCAAGACATCTTCAAGACCAATGTTGAGAGCACATGGTTTGAGGGTCGTCAGGTATATCCAAAGAAGTAAAGAAAATCTCAACAAATATCTAAATAATGAAAAAACTAATTTATCCTCTCTTGCTGGCGGTAGTGCTGCTGGCAGGATGCAAGAAGAAGAACGAACCGAATTCGCCTGCAGCAGATTTGGTTGTGTATGGTACTATCTATACGGTAGAAGATGCGGCTCCTGAAGCCAGCGCTATGGCTGTGAAGGACGGTAAGTTCGTATATGTAGGCGACGAAGATGGCGCTAAGGCATATGTAGGTGAGAAGACGACCGTGGTGGATCATCGCGGCAAGGGTATGGTGGCACCGGCCTTTACCGAGGGTCATGCCCACTACCTGATGGCTAATGGCATGAAAGCCATGGGTTCGCTCCAGTTTGACATGTTCGATACTCCGTATGAGCTTCTGGAGAAAGTAGCAGAGGCCTACCAGCAGGCCAAGAAGGATGGCAAACCTGCTATCTATGGCTTCGGTTGGACATACCAGGTCTTCGAGATGTTAGGTATGCCTACACTGGCTGAACTGGACTATGTCTGCCCGGACATACCTCTCTATCTCTCGGATGGTGAGGTACACAAGGGGCTCGCCAACACGGCATGTATGAAGGCAGCCGGCATCATGGATGAGGAAGGCAGGCTGGTAATCACCGAGATCCAGGGTGGCGAGATAGTCGTGGACGAGTTGGGTAACCCTACAGGTCTGCTGAAGGAGCAGGCTGGTAACTTCTGCCTCCGTGGTATTGACTTCCACAAGTTGATGAGCGCTGCTCAGGCAACGGAGGCAGTGACCCTGACACGTGATGCTCTGCATAAAAATGGCTACGTATCGTTCATCGAGGGTTGGGCTAACTACTACGGCAACCTGAGCTTCTACGATGCAGCACAGGCGCTGGACGAAGGAGGCAATCTCAATCTCAACCTCGGACTGGCCTATGAGGTAGAGAGTTCGGCGAAGGATCGTGAGGGCGAATTTAAGAAGGCCTTTGCGACCAGTACCTATGCCACCAAACACATCAATCCACGCTATGTCAAGATGTTTGTGGATGGTACTGTCGAGACCCACACTGGCTATGTGCGCGAGCCGTATATCGATGATGAGGGTGGTGTGAGCGAGTCCAACTGGACTCCTGCGGAGTTTGCTGCGATCACCACAAATGTCAATGCACATAACTACACGATGCATGTACACGCGATGGGTGACGAGGCTGTGCACCTGGCTGTGACCGGCTTTGCCAGCGCAGGCAACAAGGAGATGCGCAACACCCTCGTGCACGTTCGCAACGTCCTTGCTGAAGACTATGCTACCATGGCTGCCAACAATATTATAGTGACATCGGGTGTGCTGTGGCACATCATGAACGATATGACAAGAGAGATTCTTAGCCAAACCCTGCCGGAGACGTACGTCAACCAGTTCTACCCTATCAAGTCGTATTTTGACCATGGCGTCACGATGTCCACTCATAGCGACTTCCCGGCGCTGTCCGGCAGTTCGGAGAAGCCACTCTACATGATGGAGATCAGCGTCACCGGAGTGCTACCTGAGTCAGGCGACGCACCTTTCTGGACTGAGGAACTCGTTACTCGTCAGCAGGCGCTCAAGGCGTTGACCCTGAACGGTGCATACCAGATGCACAATGACCAAGAGCGTGGTAGCATACGGATTGGCAAGTATGCCGACTTCGTCCTGATCGACAAGGATGTGATGAACGAGAAGACATGCCCTGCTAAGGACATTCACACCGGTAATGTCACCGCTACCTACTTCGAGGGTCAGCAGGTATTTGGCAAGTAAGCATTTTAGAACGGATAACCGATGCCGAAGTTGACGCGCAGAGCGTCGAGGGCGGAGGGCATATTGAAATACGTGTGGATGGGTTGTTCCAAATCGGGCGACCCATCCTTATTGTATCGGAATGTCTGATAAGGAGCATGGATACCTACGCCCAAATCCAGACGGACAACCAATCCATCCAGGTCCAAACGAAGTCCGGCACCCGTTCCAAGCGCAATCTGCCGAGCTATATCGGGATTGTTGTACAGACCATCCTTCAGGTCCTCAGGTATCTCAAGACGCTTGATATAGTCCTCAAAGCCCGCCTCACGCAGCACGTCCACCGTGCTGTACCAGTTCCATACATTGCCGGCATCCAGAAAGGCAGCACCATATAGTTTCCAAACGATCGGGAAGCGTAACTCGAAATTACCTTCCAGTTTGACATCACCGGCATGGAAGAAATTTTGGTTGTATCTGGCCGAATAGAAGTTACCCGGACCATATGCATACGGCGCCGATGCACGCAGGCTGTTCGGACCACCGGCATAGAAAGCTTCGGACAAGGGCGCAAAAGTAGAGTTGCCCAATGGGATATTCGCTCCCGCAAAAATACGCGTTGCAATAGACACTTGGTCGGTCAGATTGAACTTGTTGCGTAGTTCCGTACTAAGCTTGACGAATTGATTGAAGGTAACACTTCCCAATGGTTTATTCTGCTCGGACCACTTATGACCAAACAGACAATAGATAGCATTGATCAGGTTGCCCGACTCCTTGGCCCCAAAGTCAAACATCGTGTTTACCGCGCGCTTTGTTCGATAGTCGTTGTATGTGAACGTATAGCCTATAGCCGGCACAAATTCGTCCCCGGCCAGCACCTTAATCAGCTGCGGATAGTCCTTGGCCTTGTCCAATAAATCTTCCGACTCCGCTTTCATGCGAACAACAGAGAGCGAGAAAGGCGTAAAAGTATGCGTGATATACTTGGACGAACGGATGAAGTAGGTGAACGAACCCATCATCTTGTGCACCCCATATCCGCCGGCGATATTCTCGTACTGATAGCCCAACATATAGCGCGTATCGCCCGCAGGATTGTTGTCCCCCACCCAATGCAAGTAAGGGAAGAGCAACGATGCATTGGCTCCCAACTTGTATGTATCGGTCTTCTTCGGATCACCGGGATGGCGCTCGCGCAGCGCCCAATAGTAGGCACCATTCCCCGTCAGAGTAAAGGTTTCACCATGCCCTATCAGGTTTCTAATCGACGAACGTAGCGTCACATCCGGACCAATACTATTGTTCGATCGATAGGCTATACCCGCATCGGCCGACAAACCAAAGCCACGCGTGATAGTATCTCCTGTGGTGCGAAGAACTTCTTTACGCTGCCACTCCTTGCCGGCCAGTACACTCACACCCGACTTCTGCAGATCACCTTCCAGCACATTATTCTTATCACGCTGCGAGAACATGCGAAGCAAAAGGTTGCCATCTTTGGTTAGCTTATAATCCGCCGTGATGCTACGTAGCAATCCCCGCGTGTCGTTCTCATCCGGTTTATCCGATATGGTCGCTCCCACCGTCACACGCAGTTTGTCGTTGAACATCGACTTACTGAGCGACACATTCATATCGTTCTGCTTACCGCTACTGATATCAATGTCTATCTTCTTGCCCATTTCGGAGTTGGCGAGCGCAGCGTTGATACGGCTGTTCACGATGCTGGAGAGAGCATACCCCGAGCGCTGAGCCGCTATATTGCTTTCGCCAATATACATACCTGATGCCAATAGCGTGGCAGCATATCCTTCGCGGGTGTCGTTGTCAACAGAAGCCAATTCGCGAGTAATCGTTTCGTCCTTGGGGGCCTCCAAGAAGAACCTCACAGTGCGCAGATTGATGGAGTCCAACACGCCCTGCACGCGTACTCCCGTGGCAAAATCTACACGGCGCACCTCCTCGCCCTCTGACTGCACATCGGCTTTCACTTTCTGCGAGGCCGATACATCCATTTGCGTTTGCCCAATTGGACCATGGAACGTGATTGTGCTACCCGAGTCCACACGGAATGGCATCACTGGGTACATCTTAGGCGAATAGCGGATGATACCATCATCCACATTGACCTGACCGCCTATATTGAGCGAGTTGTCGGCCACACCATATCGCACATTCACCGTACCATAAGGTTTCACCTGTGCCAAATTCTTCTTGTCAATGGGATAAGTGATATCCGTCGAGGGCAATATAGTCACATCCACATCGGCCAGAATGCTGTCCAACGATCCAGACACACGGCCTCGGACATCAGTAGCCAAGTTGCCATAGACCGGTATCGGGCCGTCCTTGACCAAAGGTGTCGGAACAAAACTATCCCCTCGCAACACCACATCCAGCATCATACTGTCCAGATTCAGTCCGCCAGTCAACGCTATATACGTACTATCCGCGCCGTAGATAGGCAATCCGTTGAAATCCACTTGGTTATGTTCCATTACAACAGGCGTTTCGCCAAGCGACAACTCCACCTCGTATGGTTTATACCGAGCCGAGATATTCAGTGGGAAAATCTGTGCAGAGATATCTATGTTTGCCGGCAATCCGTCCACACTCGCCTTCGCACGAACAGCACCCTTCAGATCGATATCCGGCATCTTTAGGATACTTTCGATCAACTCCATCGGGACATCATCCAAGCGCACATCAGTCTTGATGGCATTCGCATAGCGAACCGAAGGAGAAATTGCCAAATCAACTGTACGATTGCCCAATTCCATATCTCCAAACGAGAGCCCATTCAATGCCAGGCGCCCCTCCCCCCGAAGTTCCTGCTCATGACGCGCCAAATCAAATCGTAATCGTGCATCGGTCTTCAGACCATGCATCGTCAACGCCCCATCCGTCAGGTGGCTCTTTGCTTCGAGCCCTACTTTCGTTTCCCCATCGGTCATCGTCAGTTCTGCCTTAGCCTGTACAGCAGGCAGGCGCAAGGCCGTACTATCCTCAGGATGCTGGATATCGGGAATAGACGCGACCAACGTCAATGCGGTCTCTGTCGAGTCCGAAGCCAGCGATAAAATTGCCTCATCAACATCCAGCCCCATGCGTTCAATAATCGGCTGCACCGGACTGCCTTTTCGTAGCGAAACAGTCGTTGCCAGTTCCGGTATCAACCGGCGCAGGCTATCCAATAGCGAGAGATCCGATAGCGACACAATCGACTGAACAACTATCGAATCTCCAACCTTATCCAAGACAGGTTGTACCTTATCCACCAACGCCAACACATGCATCGGACTGTTCGCCGACAGACTCAGTTTGTCGGTCTGCATATAAATTGAGGTGCTTTTGTCGGTAGCAAAATCCAGCGTGAGTAGGTTCGCACGAATGTCTTCACCTGCCACATGAGCCTGCACATGACGCATATCCGAATGATAATCTACACGCATTCGCTCCGGAGTCATGAAATCCGCCACCTCAAACCGATGCTCGGTCATAGCCTTCACACTCAGCGCACTTTCCTTCATCGCTACAGGCAAATGCAGCCTGCCACTCACGGTTCGACCTGCCAACTCGGCATCCAGACGCATACCCGACACATCGATATTATCATATACCGCATCCATCAGGTGCATATTCACACGGCTCTCCATAGCCGATGAGCCGAGGTCAAGTCCCTTACCCTCTGCAGCAATGTCGCCAGCTATAACCACATGTTTTTTATCTTGCAAGAACGGACTCAAATCCACCCTATCCACCCTTACCTGCAGGTCGTAGGCCTCCTCGTCAATATCATAGTAGCCGCGCAAACTAGCCAAACTGCCCTTAAAATCAGCGTCACCCACTACATCTATACGCATGGTTTCCAAATTCAGCTCCGTAGCCGACAGGTCGGCCTTGGCACCAAAAGCATCTGAACGGGCATGCAGGCCATCACTGGTAATCATATTGTTCTCCAGATCGACACGCGCATCACCATAGAGCGTATCCATCGGCACATACAGATCGCCCAATGCGAGCGTACCGGCACCTACATCAATGCGATTGACATCATACAAATTGTTCCCCACATCCGCTATCAATGCGGTTGTTAATGACTCCGCACCCAAATCCAACCCCAAAGGGGTTAGCAGAAAACGGATATTGCGGAGTTCACCATTCGGTACATCAAAACACATCAACATCGGTTCCGAAACCGTATCGGTCGCTACCGTATCCGATGAACTGCGCAAGTCGATGCCAACGAACATATCCTGCGCACGCAAATCATGCAGCGGATATTGCCCTTTGGCAATGATCAGTTCCGGACTGGTCATATCCAGATTGCGCAACTGTACATCCAGTCCCAAGGCAGCAATGAGGCTATCCGTATGGATGGTAGTGGTATCCAAATGCAGTTCTTCCACCACAATCGGCATCGACAGCAGATCCGCCGTACGAGCAGTCATTTTCAGTTTCGCACGAAGACGCAATCCATGCACATAGGCCAATGTATCTTGGTCACGATGGCCCACATACAAGCTGTCTATCTCGATACCCAACGGCAAATCCTCCTTGCCCTGCCAGGCCCGATAGAGCATCAGCGGAGACTGATGGAAAGGCGACAGATACAGTCGCCCCAAGTCGATATCGTAGTCCGTTTGCTCGATGGCTATCTCCACACCTTTCTCCAAAATACGCGTGCGAGCAGAAGGCGAACAGATAATGCATGTCGCAGCAATCAGCAGCAGCAACACTACTCCCGACACCGTAACCAATACGGCCAAACTGATTTTACCAAAACGCTTCATTTTGAATCTTCAATAGCCATCACGGCGTGCAATCACCAATCATACCGAACGCCTATGCCCAAACAGTTGCGGTTCTCAACCACCTCCTTGACCTTCATATAAGTCATGCTCTCGTTCCACGTGGTCTCAGTGCGAGGTTTGTTGATGATATCATTCGCCTCAATAAAAATTTTCAACCCGACCGGCGACTTGTAGGTCATGCGCAGGTCGGCACCGATATACTCATTCTTCTCGGTGAAGGCCGACTGAGTGGGACTGACATAGACCATCGACGAGGTCAGGTCAATCCATTTATTCAGGTGAGCATTCAGCCAAAGCCCCAATTGGTAGTTCACCTCATCCTTGGGCTTGGCACCGCTATAGTACGTGAAATGCTCCCAAGTTACACTGCTCCATGCCTCCGCTTCTACGGCCTCATACTTCAGCTTCAGGCGCAACGTACCACCGACACCTTGCTGCACATTCGCATTGGCAAAAGTCTTCAGCGTCTTTATCTCCTTGTTGGACGTCTCGTTCACAACCACCACTTTCTCAATCTTATCCTTGCGATGAAGATAGAACACATCCAGGCTTGTCAGCATATGCTCATCCTTCTTGTAACTATAGCGAAAATTCGCCTTGTGACGTTTCTCCGGACGAAGCGAGTCATTACCTTGTATAAACTCGCCTTCACTATTACTCAGTCGCATCATCGTACTGAACTGCTTATAGTCAGGCCGAACCACGTTGTAGTTGTAGCTGAGTTCAAAACGATGACGCTCCTTCAACCGGTAACCGATATTCGCCTCAGTAATGTTCGCAAACTGCGTACGACTGTTCAGCAACTGAGGAGACTGCACATTCAGCATCTCCCACTGCAGATTGCTATACAACTGCGGGCGCTCCTTAATGGCAAAATTCCACCCCTTGATACTATACTGCAGATTGACGAACGGCTCTGTGAATTGCGACAGGTAAGAACGGTGAAAACGAAGAATAGTCGTATCGCGCAGGCCGGGTTCGTTGTAATCAGCTCGATACTGGTCACCATCGTTATCAAATAACAGGTCTATACCGGCCTTCAACTTCAGCCTCTCTACACCACACAACTTCTCATCGTCGTAGTGCAAAGACAATTGGTAATTACGCTCGCTCAGCACATTGGCATCGGTGTAGTTGCGACTGTTCGCAAACATGTTTCCACTTAGTTCGCGCTGCTTGCCATCACCGCCGAAAGCCTGATACGTATCCAAAGACAAGTAAAGCCAGTTGCTGACCGAGAACTGGTGTTTGTAGTCCATTCGTGCCTTTATCGTGTGGCGCTGAGCCAAAGTCCTATCGTGCTGATCCCCCAACAATGTATCCATGCGGATAGTCAGGTCCGGATTGGTCGCTAACAGATAACGATTGCTAATCAATAACTCATTCTTACGCGTATCGTCATAGGCATATTCGGCGCGCACGGTCAGCAGGTCGTTACGGCTAAGATGGTATCCAAAATCGAGGTTGGCACTCATGTTCCATTTGCGGGTATCCAACTGATTGGCATCCGTCTTGACAGACATGTTTTGTTTCTCAATACTCTCACTCAGAATACGGGTATATTCGGTGGTGGGCGTATAGTTGTGACTCCCGCGAACGCCCATATGCACATAGTACAACGTACTATCGAAATGAAGCGTCATCGCAGCATTTTCCTTGTGGCCCTTGTCGAAATTCCACGATCCGTATGCATCCACGCTACCTGTCAGTTTCTGTGCCGACATCGACATAGACATCGCCACCGACAAGATGAAAACATATAGTTTCTTTTGCATAATTCCTACACTGATTATATCAGAAACGACTGCAAAGATAGTAAATTTTTCGGATATTTGCAAATATCACTTCATTTTTTTTAAAAATGACATATTGCCGCACAGCTTCAGTAATATCGTGCATACATCTTTCGCAGAACAGATGGTCATTTTATCTTTCGCTGCACAAAGATATACAAGCGTCCCACCAGAAGCAAGAAGGTCAGCATGATCAGCACATAGTACATCACGCCCATGAATGGAAGAACATCGCAGAAGCCGAATGCACCGGCCGGAGACCCCCAGTTGAGGAAGAAGTATGGATAGTTGATGCCCGGTCCAAACTGCCAATTGAGCACGTATCCCACCGAGGCAAAACCAAGATAATAGAGCGGCGGGATTATCACATACCAGGCATCACGACCACGGAAAGAGAGCCAAGTGCTGCTAAGGAAAAAATCCACCACAGACACAACAGGAACGACCACATGCGTCAGCACGTTGGTAAAGTTAAAAGCCTGCTCGCCCATGAGCGGCGCCAGCATGAAGCAATAGACCAGTCCA
>JAKSNQ010000046.1 GCA_024399615.1 Paludibacteraceae bacterium
TTTTTGACAGGTACATCAAAACCCGTGCCACGCATGTAGTTTTGCGTGGCCAGATTCAATCCTCGTGAGTACAAACTCCAATCGGGAGCCCCTTTGCATGTAAATGCAATCTCGTTGTTGGCAAAAGGTGCAAATGCCGGTTGGTGACCATCTTCGCAAGGCTCTGCCCATCGTGCCCCAAATCGCTCCGGTTCGCGGCCTGAGGGCGAATGGCAGGTCATGGCATAGCGATGCCAAAAAGCAGATTGTATGAGGCCTTCTTCAAACAATTGTCTTACCGTGTCCAGGCTTTCAAACAGTTCATTTTCCGTCTGGGTCGGGAATCCGAACATGAGGTATGCGTGCACCATGATACCATTGTCGCGGAAATGACGCAAGGTCTCACGAACCGATGCTACGCTGACCCCTTTGTTGATTAGTTTGAGTACGCGTTCAGAGGCAACCTCTATGCCTCCACTTACGGCGATGCAGCCGGATTGGGCCATCAGATAACATAATTCGTGGGTGTAAACCTTCTCAAAGCGGATGTTGCTCCAGTAGCTGAATGTGAGTCCGCGACGCAAGATTTCCTCTGCTACTCCCTTGATAATCACGGGAGGAGCCGCTTCGTCGATAAAATGAAAACCACTTTCCCCCGACTGCTTGAGCATACCCTCCATGCGGTCAACGATGACCGAGGCCGGAGCTGCGTCATAACGACCGATGTAGTCTAAGCATGTGTCGCAGAACGTGCACTTGGCCCAGTAGCAGCCATGTGCCATCATCAGTTTGTTCCACCGTCCATTGGCCCATAGACGCTGCATAGGATTGGCCGAATCGGCGGTGTCCATGTATTTATGCAGAGGCAGTCCTTCCAGACAGGGCGTACCTATCTGGCTGAACTGTTCGTTTTCTGTGGATTGCATGTGTATTCGCTCGATTTGCCCATCGGAACCGAGACGCATGGTGCGCAGCAGTTGCCCCCCTGTCAAAAGACGCAGCATCGGCAGCTCGCCGTCGTCAAAACTGAGCGAATCGATATATGCAAACAGGCGTGTATCACTCAGTTGCCGTAACTCGGTATTGACATACCCGCCGCCCATGTTGATGTGTAGATGTGGATGTCGCTGCTTGAGCCATTGTGCGCAACGAAGTGCGGCATACAGGTTGCCGGGAAAGGGCACGCTAAGGCCTATATGGGTCAGATTGGATGTCTTCTGCAGCCGCTCATCCAGTATGTCTAACATCAGCTCGTCGATCAGATTGGGTGCCGCGTTCAGCACCTCAAGCAGCGGCTCGAAATGGCTGAGACTCATGCATAATTTTTCGCCATATCGCACCATCTCAAAATGCTGACTGACAGTGGATTGTATGACCATGCTGATGTCCTCCAGCATGAGAGTACAAAACAACTGAGCGCGATTGAAGGTTCCTGCTCCTCCATAGTCCCAATCGATGTCTTCGTCTGAAGGTAAGCGTTTCTGATTGGGCCAGAATTCCCGTTGTGAAAAGCGGTTCTGCAACGTCAGGTCTTTTCCTTGTAAAAAATGCTTGACGGGTTCCACCCAACGGCAGTAAAAACCGGCATTTGAAATGGCAATACGTACTGTCTTGCTGACTTTTGTCCCGCCTGTCATCGCCTCTTCTGCCTGTTGGAAAATCGTACGCATCACGCTCGTGGTCAGCAACCGGTCGATCAACTCGATACTGAGGTCCATTTGTTCGGCTTGTAGTCCTTTGCTGCGCAGATAACCGGTCAATTGTGCCGTAGCGGGGTAGGCGCAATTGAGTTGTGTCAAGGGTGGGGTGATAAACAATATTTTACTCATGTCAGTCTCTGCTTAATATATTACAATCTGTCACTTAGCTCCTTCTGGTACATGGCGCTAACCGGTATCGCTTTGGTATTTGATACATTGAGGTCTGCGTAGAGTGTTCCGTCCTTGTCTCGTCGCAATGCCTTGATATGCATGGGGTTGATGTAATATGAGCGCTGACAACGTACCAATCCATGTTTAGCCATAAGTGTCTCGATGGCCTTCATCGAACTGCGAAGACTATACGTCTTAACCTGTTCGCCCTCGGTGTAGATTATTTTGATGTAGTTCTCGTCCGCTTCGATGTAGAGTAGGGCCGTGCTGGCAATGATGAATTTTAATTTCTGTGTGTTGTCGTGGAAACGAATCAGACTGTCCTCGCTGGCATAGGCTTCTGCCGGGCTGAGGATGATGGATAACATGGCCAACAACAGGTAGGGATAGACCGATATGGCTATCAGCATGGCCAATGTGATGCCTTCTACGGAAAAGAATGGATATTGTCCCGAATACATGAGCGTCATGTACAATGCACAAAACAGCGAACTGATAACGACCTCTATCATGCACCAGATAATATACTGCCCCCATCTGATTTCCAATCGTTTTTTCCATGCATACATTACCCCTCGTGATGCCGCCATTACGATGAGTATGATACACATCAGCATAGTCGTATTGAATGCCAAACGACTATCGCCGAGTTGTTGACTCAGAAATGCTACCACTCGTGTGGGACGATAGAGCATGACAAAACTGAGAAAAAAAGCCGGCACCGCCAAGACATGAACGATGAGGGAGATATAATTTAATAATCGTGGGGGTATCTTGGTCATAAAATGTACAATATTTAGTCAAAATTAGTGGTGTGACAAAATGTGAATATCTCTTTTTTCGTCACAAAATACGGGTATTTCGTCACTTTTTACCCTATTTCGTCAACAAATCATTAATTCTGTCATTATTATTTGGTCACATGCGTAAAATTTACTAATTTTGCATCATATTTCAATTAATCAATTTCATTTTTCAGTTGCGTTCCCTTCTGCGTGAGCAGCGGGGAATGTTTTTATATGTGTACGAAAGTGGCATCGAATCCCTATCTGAGCAGCTGAATTTCGGCTATTTTCGGTGCTGTAGGCTCTTCTCATCTGGTATCACTTCCAAACTTATCCAAAAAAAGCCCCAGATGGCTGAGGCTTTTCTGATAAGTAGATCGGAATGTTGTTTATGCCTGCTTTGCCTGAAACGCCAATGCGAATAGTCTCATCTGTTTGAGCATCGCTACCAAGCCATTACTACGAGTGGGGGACAGGTGCTCTTTCAGTCCAATCTGATCGATGAAGTAGAGATCGGATTCAAGAATCTCTTTGGGAGTGTGTGACGAAAGCACTTTGATAAGTAGGGCTACTATTCCTTTTACCAAAATAGCATCCGAGTCACCACGGAAGATGAGGTTCTCGCCTTCCATATGTGCATCTATCCATACTTTCGATTGGCAGCCGTCTATCAGGTTCTGTTCTGTATGTTGCTCTTGTGGGAGAGCATCCAACTCATTTCCTAAATCTATGAGCAAAGAGTAGCGATCCATCCAGTCATCGAAGCACGAAAATTCGTCTATGATACTGTCTTGTATTTCGTTGATAGTCATGATGTTAATTTTATTGTTTGTTTTTGGGGAGTTCATTTACGATTTGCTCCTCGTATGATATTATATAACTGTTCGGCAATTACCTCATCATTGTCTTCTGCCAATAGGGAAGGAGCATCGATGATATAATCGGCCATCTCGTAGTATTCCTTTCGTAAATCCAGGTGTTTGCGTACAAAATGCAGCATTTTTTCCTCTTCGCTGGCTCCCTCCTCTCCGTTCATACCATCTATGGCTACCGGTCGTTGCGTGATGCCTGACAAAAACAGCCTTGTTGTCAGTTGTTCCGGAGTCCATCTTAGGTAGAACGAGGTGCCTAATTCATGCAGACATTCCATGTTGTCTTCCCAGCAGGGGTAGCCTCCACCTGTAGCGTAGATCACCTTTTCTATAGGTAGTTCTGCCAACTTCTCTACGCATTCTTTTTCTTTCTGTCGAAACTCCTCCATACCGAACTCACGTATGTATTCGCCTGTAGTATAGCCGTTTACTTCCAGAAAGGCATTGTCCAAATCAACAAAGTGCCAACCCAGTTTGTTGGCCAAGATCTTGCCTACGGTGGTTTTACCCGAGGCCATGTAGCCGATTAAATATATAGGCAGTTCCATCAGAAATGTTGTTCTATTTCTTCCTCACTCTCTTCCAGCACGATGGGCTCATGTAGCATGCCCATATACTCCCATAGTGGTGAGTAATATCGTGTGATGGACGCACATTTTGGGGTGCAGACGGTTGTTCTGATCGAGTAGGTACTACTATCGGTTCGCAGTTCCCACGTCATCTTCTGCGTCATTTGTACGCGCAGGTAGTCATGCTGCACGTCCAATGTGTCGATATATGTGCGTCCTTGCATATTGTTCGACACGGTGTCGATAGTGCCTTGTTTGGCATATTGTATCAGGTAGTAGCGCTGCTGCTGACTGAGGTATGGGCATAGTGAGTCGGGCATCCCTATCCAAAGTTCTGCTATCTGCGCCTGCATCATGATGCTGAATAGCGCGAAAATACAAATGTTCAGTAGTCGTTTCACTGCCACTATTTTTTAGTTATGCCTCTCTCAAGTAGTTTTCTGTTTAGCACCTTTATACCTTCTCTATCAGGCAAACGGCATAGGCGGCCATACCTTCTTGTCGGCCTACGAACCCCAGTTTTTCGGTCGTGGTGGCTTTGATGCTAATGTTGTCCGGATCAGTCTGCATTACCTCTGCCAGACAAGTTTGCATGGCGGGTATATGTGGGTTGATTTTAGGTGCTTCTGCGCAGATGGTACAATCGCAATTGCTTAATTCATAACCTTTTCCGCGAATAAGTTCCATAGTCTTGCGCAGTAGTATCTTCGAGTCGATACCCTCAAACTCATTGCCTTTTACGGGTGGGAAATGATAGCCTATATCGCGCATATTGGCAGCACCGAGCAATGCGTCACAGAGGGCATGGATGAGCACATCAGCATCCGAGTGTCCTTCCAAACCGAAGTCACACGGGATACAAATACCCCCTAACCATAATGCACGGTTAGGGGCTATTTGATGTACGTCGTAGCCAAAGCCTATTCTCATTTCTTTTTATTGTTTACCAGATCCTTGATACCTGCCAAGTCGAAACCTACGGTGAATCGGAGAGTCTGATCCAATGGGTTGGTTGGTGCGGTAGCAATCACGTATGCTACGTCCAAAGAGAAGATTGACAGGTTGAAACCTGCACCGACGGTCACGTAACGGCGGTTACCTTTCCACTTATTCTCGTGGCTATAACCTACGCGGCCAAAGAACTGATGATTGTATGAGTACTCCAGACCTACGCCAACTTGAATCTCGCGAAGTTCCTCTGCGAAGCCGCCAGGTGCGTCGTTGAAGGACATACCCCATCCCTTAGGTGATGAGAGGCCATTGTACCAGTCGGTCAATTGTTGGCCTGTGAGAGGATCACCATTGGCATCTACCGCGAATTTAGACTTGCGGGTTGGTACCATGTACTTGTTGATGTCTGCATTGATACTCAGGCTGTTATAGTTGTCGAAAGGAATCTCGTAGCTGACACCCAAACGGATGTTGGCAGGGATGAAGCTGGAGGTGTTGTTCTGGTCGTAAGAGATCTTACCGCCCAGGTTGGATACATTCAGACCTAATGCGAAATAGCTGGTACCCATAGGCAGCTCGATAGGTTGACGATAATATAATGCCACGTCAGCTGCCATCGTCCATCCCGGATACATCTCGATAGATGAACCCATAGTGGATGAGTTGGCACCATTATTGAGGTCTGCATACATGAAACGCAGAGCTACTGCCATTGATACATACTCATGCAGTTTGCGTGAGTAGCTGAGGTCAAGTGCCCATTCGTTAGGACGTGCCCACTGCAGGAACGTTCCATCCACGTTGGTCAATGCCACATTACCCAGCGAGAAGTAGGTAAGCGAAGCACCGATGGCACCTGCACGCTCGCTGATATTGTAGTAACCTGCAATATATGCCAAATCGATGTCTGTTACCAATTTGCGCAACCAAGGTGTGTAGTTGGCGGTGATACCACCATGACTCTGCATGAAGGCATACTTTGCCGGGTTCCAGTGTTGCGAATTGAGGTCTGGTGTAGTAGCCGCACCCACGTCACCGAGACCACCTGCATGTGCATCTGGAGCGATGCTTAGCGAAGGCATGGCGGTAATGATGGGATTCATTGATTCTTCTGCTACAGCTGGCATTGCCAACAGTACAACAGCCAAAAGACTAAAAATACCTTTTTTCATTTTATAATATGTTTAATAGTTTAACATGGAGGAGATATGCTTCATAGGCAATCTTTTTATAGGGTAATTGTATATTTACAGTTGTTGTATATTTGCTTTTCGGGAGCTGTTTTATCTGGTGATAATCAGTTTTCCGGATTTGCTGATGGCTTTGGTGTTGACGGAACTGAGTTCTACCTTATATAAATACACGCCCGCAGGTACGCGCGACTCGTTTATGTTCCATTGCAGGTTTTCTACGCCTTGTTGCTGTTGATGGTAGATCAGGCGCCCCGACAGGTCGTACACATACAAATCTGTCTGCATGTTCAGATCCGGCTGTGTATAATCTACTGCTACATGCAGTACATCACCCATAGCTACCGGGTTGGGGTATGCCATTACCGAAACGATATCCGGTGCCAAGCCCTTCACAACTTCAAAGCTCAATGTTGTTGAGCTGGAATTGTTGACCAAATCCCACGCCTTAAATTGGGCGGTGTGCATGCCTTCTGTCAGTTCGGCCATGCTATATGACACGGTACCTCGCTGGTAACTGCCTGATTTTGCGGTGAAGTATTCGTTCAACGCATAGGTTTGCGATGCCTTTCCGTCTATCACGAGCAGCAAGTCATGACCGATACCTGAACCTACCGTGTTGATACCATGCTCATCAGATATGTCAGCATAGAAGTGAGGGGTTGCATGGGTTTTGTCTCCATTCATGAACGATGGTGTATTCAGATAGACGTTCAGCTCCGGACCTATCGTATCTACTATTTCCAAAGTCGAGCTGCCACCTATGATCATCTTGTCGTAGTGACCTACAGCTTCCTCCAGGGTCTCGGTGTCGTATGCGTAGTACACCAGTCTGCCCGGACCAAAACTATAGCGGATATCTTTGGGCACCATAAATTGGAATTCAAATTTACCGTCTCTTACTTCTGTTTCACCTTGGAACAGGGTGTTTGGGAAGTCGTTGAACGGCATGATTTTTTTCTTACTGTTGTCCGGCTCGTCATTATCCAATGTCTTGAGTTCCTGCATCTTGTCAAAGATGGTGATACTCAGTTTGCCATTGAACCACGAAGCGGTATCGCCCTCCTCAGTCTCGATGTAACCATGCACATCGTTGACAGACAAAGCGTTCAGCGTATCGGGCATTTGACTGGTTTTCACCTGATATTGGGTAGGGAAATGTAGTGAAATGGCCGGGTCGCCGAGCAGTACATATGCCAGTTTGTTTTCATCCGAACCGCATGCGTTCTTACCCAGTCTGACCGCGTCACCTATGCGATTGGGGTAGTGGAAATCGTCGTCATGTGCAAACAAGGCTTCGCATACGTAGCGGTTGAGAGGCCAGTTGCGATCTGCATATACTGTTCGGTCTGAAGAGCATACGGCCAATGCTCCACTCGTTGGATGAAGGACCGCCTCTTCGGCAGCGCTCACTTTTCCTGCATCAAACAGCGCAAAGCTGCAGGTTGCAAACAACCAGAAGGCCAGGTTTTGGTTCTGCATCTTGCGAATGGTTGCTACGCTTATCAACCCTTCGTTTGTCGCGTTGTTGTAACCTGCGTGCCCCGAGTAGTCAAACAGGAGCACACCCTGATTGAGCAGATTATTCATCTTGGTCTCAGCCAGCGGATACGACTCGCTGGATGCATTTACGACCTGCGTGTACGAATCCAAATATACTTTGTTCACGATGAAGTCGGGCATGTCGCGGCGGATGGGCTCTGCTGCGGTATCGGCACACATGGTGTGCAGGTTATGATCACCATCATCGGCGAGGAAGAGGACTTGGTTCTTCCATCTGCCACGGCTGGTGTTGCCCATGTGACGAATCAGTTTATCCACCACTTGTCGTGACTGGTCGATGGTGTTCACAGGCAGACGTCCCACGCTAATGTCCATTCGACCGCGGATATCGTTCTCACCTTCCTCGTCATCGAGAAACGCAAAGTAGTCATCGGTTGCGTACGCTTTCACTTCGTTGACCGAGTTCTTGGCCTGATAGGTCAACAACCAGTTGTTTCCTGATTGTATGTAATACTTGCGGTTGTCGAATGTTCCATCACCGAAGAGGAGGAGGTATCGTGGAGCCTGACCTTCTCCCTTCTTGCTACGGTCATAGAGCATCTTCATCAACCAGCGGTAAGCAGTTGCGTCTGGTGTGCCTGATGAGAACTCGTTATATACCTGTTTGTCGGTTACGACAGCCGTGGTCATGTTGTCATATTGTTCATGTGCATCGGCCAGTCGTTGTGCTTCTGCTTTGAACTCCTCCGGCGTGATGATAACCATGTCAATATCTTTGAGTCGATGCAGGTTCTGGTTAGGAACCTCACCTACAGCCGTTGCGCTAAGTTTTATGTCGCTTGGGTTGAAGGCTACGTAGTCATGTATCGTCTGATTGTTTGCCTTGAAGGTGAGGACGTCGCCGTTAAGTGTGGCAGGAACTCGTTGTATATGAGCCAAATCTGTCACGTCCCATATTTGTGTTTGGCTCGTGGCATTCGATACGTGAAACTCCAGTACTTCAGAGTTGTTGTAACCAAGATTTGTGCGGAAATAGAGCGGACCAGTCGTGCACTTCAGGTTGCATTCAGCAGCCAACTCGATGTAGTTCAGAAAGCCCAATGCATCTTGTCCCGTGAACTTTATTTCCACGGTCTGCTGAGCATTGTAGTCGGTAGGAACCGACTTTGATAACTTGCCTGTAGTGGCACGTTGCAGATGGTCTGTACTGCCCAAAATATTGGTAGTGTACTCGTTTCCAGCTATCTTGGTGATAAACTGCATCTCAGCATTGAAACCTGTTCCAGCCAAATCCACATAGGCAATCATCTTGTCGCCTACAATGCCCTCGGGATAAGTGAATGTGAATTTTCGGGTCTGACCGGGGTTGAACTGTTCGCCATAAAACTCGCGTCCGCCACCTTCCATTCCAGTCCTGTCCACCAGGTTGATCGTATCTTTCTCGTGCAACTGATGATTCCAATACGTGTTCACTACTCGTGTGGCTGATGCTGTTTCCTCTTCTGCCATTTGGATGGTTTGGGTCTCGCCTTTTTGCGAGGTCAGAAAATAGTATCCGTAGTCTGAGTAGCAGTTTTTCGTATGTACGAATCGGCTGCCATTGTATTCCCAGTTCACGATGCCTTGACCGAAAAAGACGATATAATCGCCATTGCCAAACACGCCATCTGCCCCTTTCTCCTGATATACAGGTACCAAAGGCAGATCGTCAATCTTCTTTTTGGTAAAATCTTGTGCCAAACGTGCGCCACCGTAGCCGTATATACGAACGCTGGCCGGGTTCAATCCCAACTTCTTCAGTTCGTCATAGGTCAGTTTGTACATGCCCGTCTCCTGAATACGAATCATTACAAATTGTCCGTCGGAAAGTACCGATGACGACACATAACTATGCTCCGCCCATAGGGTGGTGCACATAAGTGTGAGAATCAACAATGTGGTCAGTATTCGTTTCATTTTATCTTACAATAGAATATGTCTTCTTCGGCGCGCATGCCGGTGATGCTATCATTTTCTTTTGGCAAAAAGGCTTCTCCCTGTATGCCGACGAACAGCATGTCTCCGTGTCGGATGGTCATGTATCGACTAATCTCTGATACGGCCTGATCGGTGTCGAATTGCATTTGCATGTTGATGCGAGTATCTTCGCCCATGGTCATCTGCACTCCTTCCAACCATTCTGCCACGTTCTCACCATCTTCCAACGGAAAAAAAGTGCCCACGGGTGCCGTTCCGTCGAATGCTGTCGCCTTGACCCACGATTGCCCTGCCTGCTTGGCTTCCTCTAACCGATCGGCAGCTACGATATGCAGGCCGATGGTTACGGCGTCATAGTAGCGGCGGGCAAAACGAGGACTGATATCTTTTCCCAATTTGCAAACGCGCAGCACTACACACGGATAGGCCACAACGCGAGTCACATCCTCGGGCACATAAAATGGCTTTTTGTTAACCAAAAGCGACGAATCGCTTTTCAAAAGCAGGTTCGTCTGACCATCCTGATATGTAATGCCGGCTATTTTCATGAGCGGAAGAGTGGACTCTTTGTTTTATCAAATATCGTGCAAAGATACGAAAAAAAAGTGAATTGCCCAAATTTTCTTATAGAAAATAACTATTTTCCTTGTTTTTTGTATCCGTCGTTAGCGAATTTTTACTCAGACAAAGTCTGGACAGCATTTCCATCAGGCTTATTTCGGCCTGATGAAAATGTTGATAGGCGTACCGTTGAAGTCCCACCATCCGCGCATTTTGTTTTCCAGAAAGCGCTTGTAGGGGTCTTTGACATACTGCGGCAGATTCGCAAAGAAGACGAAGGTTGGAATTTGCGTATTTGGCAGCTGTGTACAGTACTTGATTTTGATGTATTTGCCCTTGGTTGCTGGTGGTGGATAGTTCTCTATCAGCGGCAGGAACAGCTCGTTGAGTTTGGCTGTAGGAATCTTGCGTTGCTTGTTTTCATATACCTGCAAAGCCGTCTCCATCACCTTAAAAATACGTTGTTTGGTCACGGCTGAGGTGAAGATGATAGGGAAGTCGGTAAATGGTGCAAGGCGCTCGCGGATGGAGTTCTCAAACTGCTTGATGTCAGCTGTGGTTTTGCTCTCCACCAGGTCCCATTTATTCACGCAAACCACCAATCCTTTTTTGTTCTTTTGTACGATGCTGAAGATGCTCAGGTCCTGTGAAGCCATGCCGCAGAACATGTTGCGCTCGTCGAAGCAACGCGTTGCGTCGATCATCAGGATACATACATCTGCATTTTCGATGGCGCGAATCGAGCGTACTACCGAGTAGTACTCCAGGTCTTCGGTCACTTTGGCTTTTTTGCGGATTCCGGCCGTATCTACGAGATAAAAATCCTTGCCGAATTTATTGTATCGCGTGTAGATGGAGTCGCGCGTGGTGCCGGCTATGTCCGTTACGACGGTTCGTTCCTCGCCGATAAGTGCGTTCAGCAAAGATGATTTTCCGGCATTCGGACGACCTACGATGGCGAATCGTGGAAGTTCCAAATCTGGTTCATCCACTTTGTTCGGGTCGAATCTGCTCATTATCTCGTCCAGCAGATCGCCTGTTCCCAAGCCGTTCACGGCTGACAGGATATAGGGTTCGCCCAGACCTAATTTATAGAACTCAGCTGCGCCATATTGGTCGTCAAACGTGTCCACTTTGTTGACCGCCAGAAGAGTCGGTTTCTTGGCTTGACGCAAGAGGTGTGCCACCTCCATGTCAAACTCTGTCACACCTTCGTTTACGTCCACCACCAACAGCACCACATCGGCCTCGTTGATAGCCGTGCTTACCTGGCGATTGATCTCGCCCTCGAAGATATCGTCAGAGTTGACAACCCAGCCGCCGGTGTCGATCACAGAGAACTCTCGGCCGTTCCATTCGGAGCGACCATATTGGCGGTCACGAGTCGTGCCGGCTTCGTTACTTACTATTGCCCGTCTGGTTTTCGTAAGACGGTTGAAAAGGGTCGATTTCCCGACGTTGGGACGGCCCACGATGGCTAAAATATTTGCCATAATCACAATTGTTTTTAAGGGTTTATACTACGTTGCGAATGCCTGATAGGTTCGCAAACGGATGATTCGTGTGGAGTGGTGGTTATTGACAACCGCCGTTGCAATTGCATCCGCCGTCGCCGCAATTGCCTCCCTGGCAACCGCCGCAACCGCCTCCGCAGCCTTGGTGGGTGAGTGCTTTGAGTTCGCCTTCCGTCACGTCGCGTACCTCCAGGATTTTACCTATGAAATGGAGGTCTTCGCCTGCGAATGGGTGATTGAGGTCGATGGTTACTTTGTCGGTATCGATTTCGATAATCTGTGCTTTTACGATCTGGCCATCGGCCGTGTTCATAGGCACGATGGCCCCCACTTGTACGTGCTCGTCGTCAAATACGCCATCGATGCAGAAGATTTTCTTGTCGAGTTCGATCACACCTTCCTCTTCGTATGGACCGTAGGCATCGTCTTGTGCAATCACGAAATCAAAGGTGTCGCCTGCGTCTTTGCCTGCCAATGCGTCCTCAAAAGCCTGCAGCATCATGCCCATGCCGTGGCAATAAACCAATGGCATTTCTTCGGTTGCGCGCTCCATCAGTTCTTCTTTTCCGGCCTCTTCGCCGGCGATGTAAAGGTCGTATGTGGCCTTTACCACTTTCTTGTCTTCAATCATATTCGTTATGTATAATTTTATTCTGTTTATGCTATGTTTTTCCGAATGGGGATTACCACCAGTGTACCGGCTCGTTGGTGTTGTTTTGCGAGCTGGTGTCGTACTTCAGGTCGGAGAGCATGGAAGCATTGACGCCGATGTGGAACGTGTAACTTTTGAAGGGACCGAAGGGCACAAACGTTGCCGACATTGACCAGCAATGCAGGTCACGACTCACCTGAATAGACGAGGCGGCCAGTTTCTTTGCGTTGAAGTCGTAGGACATGCTTGTTGAGGCGCGCCAACCTTTGCCCAAACTGATCTGGAAACTGGCATTCAGGTTATGTACCAGTTTCAGCTTATAGATCATCTTGTCGTAATCGAACTCGTTTGAGGGACGGTAGTTGATGCTGTACGACAGGCCTATGCTCCAAGGTATTTCTGCGAAGCTCCAGCCGTCATCGTCCACATCCTCATTTTCGCTGTGGCGATGCTTCTTTTTCCAGGCTTGCTCATCTTTTTTGGCTTGCTCACGCCGCTCGGGGGTTATCAACTCTCCGGTCTCACGGTCGGTCGCATAGGGGTCGTCCATGTCGAAACCGGGATCAAAAACGTCATCTTTTTTCTTGTCGGCTTTGCCTTGCAGCTTCTTGATGGTCTCGTTGCTGAACGTGTACGAGAAACTGGTGCCGGTACCCATAAAACGTGGACCACGACCTACTTGCCAACATCTGGTGGCTGAGCGGTAGGGCTTGCCTTTCGTATCCAATTTGAAAACGTATGGGTCGAAAGTGGTGGCCAAGTTGATAGAGAATGAGTTCAGTTTCTTGGGCAATTTCAAACGCAGAGTTACGCCAAAATTGTCCCATTTCATTGAGTCGGCCACGAAATTATAACCACCTCTGATGCTGAGGTTATCAATTAAGGAGATGATTTTAGTCGGTTCTTTTCCCGTTGTATCTTTCAGGTTCAGCACCTTCATTTCCAAATTGTTACCGAGGTCGAAACTGAGTTTGGCAGTATTGCCCTTTCCCGGCGTGGAGAACATGGCTCCCTGGAAGCGATTATACTCAACCGGAGTCTCTCTGTTAGGGTCAATGTATGAACCATAATAGTTATGATCCAGTTTGGCTCGGATAGCTTCGCAGTCCGGTACATAACTGAACGAGATGCTCGGTGTCATTACGTGACGGAAACGATCCACCTTGCTGTTAGGGAATAGTTTGCGTGAGGGAATAAAGAAACCGTACAACTTGGTACTCATGCTTACGGAGGCGTTCAGGTCCCATACGCGGTAGAAACCGGTTGTGGTGTCTTTGATTGCCTTGTTCAGTTCGTCATCCCAGTGTTGATCCATACGTTGGAAATACCATCGTTCGGTGTAGGATAAGCTCGGGGTGATATTGATGTACTTAAACGCAGTAAACGAGGCGGATACCGGGATAGAGTGCTTCACGCCGGTTTTCCAGTCGCGAAGGAAATTGGAGTGCAGGAGATAATTCTCTTTGCAGTCTATCGATATTTTTCCGTTCATCGTGTAACGCAGGCTGATCTTTTCAAACCATTTTTCCTTTCCAACCGGTTTTTTGCGCTTGAAAGGCTTGATCTGGCTCATCGAGACATTTATGTCCGGCAGCGTCAGCATGATGGTTGAGTCTTTCGTACGCTGGGTGATGTTGGCTGACATGGTTAATGACCATGGCGAATCAGGAAAACGTTGCGTATAGGTCACACTGGACGCCTTGGTGTTTTCCGAGTTCTTGGTTGGGTCGTAATACGAGTTGATGTTTGAGCGGTTGTAACCCGAGGTAGAGAAGTTCACACTGGCCGAGAAGTTCGAATACGGATTGGCCTTCGAGTCCTGGGTATGCGTCCATTGCATCTGAAAGTTGGTGTTCTTTCTGTAGTCGGGCATGTCCTTGTCTCCGATGACGTCCGTTCGATAGTCGACCGACAGGTTGCCGCTGAACTTGTACCTGAGCACGTAGCGTGACTTGGCACGAATGGCCCAAGTACCTCTCGTATAGATGTCACCTGTCAGCTCCAGGTCAACATAGTCGCTAAGCGCAAAATAGTATCCCAATCCCTGCATGTACAAACCGCGCGTCTGGTCATCGCCAAAATTAGGCATGATCAAGCCCGAAGAGTAGGTCTGGTTGAAAGGGAAGAAACCAAATGGTACGGCCAGTGGTAAGGGCACATCACCCACCACCAGATAGGCCGGACCGGCGGCTACATATTCGCCCGGTTTCACTTTGCCCTTGGTGATGTTCAGGTAGAAGTGCGGGTGCTCATGATCGTCGCACGTGGTGTAGCGACCACCTTTCATCATCAACTCGTCGTTCTCGGTCTTTTTCGCTTCCGATGCAATGATATAGCCTTCGCCCTGCTCTGCCACGACATGGCGAATATAGGCTCGGCGAGTTTTCAGGTTATAACTCAGTTCGTTGGTCTCGTACGACTCCTCGCCTTCGGTAAACACAGGGCGCCCTTTCCATTCGTTGGTCGTGGTATCCAATGTGCCGGCAGCAAACAGGGTGGATGAGTCCATTTTTACGCGTACGAAATCGGCCTTCAGTCCGATGGTCTTGTAGGACATCTCTGTGCTGCCAAACAGGAATGCGGTACCGTTACCCAGCATCATCAGCGAGTCTTGTGCCTGATAGTCGATCTTCGCATCAATCTGATTGGAGATCTTGGGTTTGGGGTAGCGAAGCGAGTCGGGAAGAAGTGAGTCGGGGAGCAGCGAATGGGGGTAGCGAAGCGAGTCGGGGAGCCCATTGAGCGAATCGATCATAGCCAGCATTGTCGAGTCCGGCTGGTGTACAGAGTCCGTGACATGCTGCAACTCCTGGTCGATTGGCGTCTGAGCACACAGCGTCTGGGCCAGTAGCAATACCAGTCCTACAATCCATATGTGTGCCCAATTTTTCATTTTCTTACTTGGCGTTTTTACACGTTAGTTTACATGACGCATACACGTACTCCGCGCATACACACGCAAAAATCGTGCAAAATTAATAAAAATCTCGCACATATGCAAATTTTAACTGCCAAATGAGGCCTTTTTTATCAATTTTAACCGAAAAAACGCTAAAGGGGCCGTCCTAATAGGTCAAACAGCTCTCCGTTTCGCTCGATGAACAGCAGTCCGTTTCGGATGTATTTGTGTACTTCTGCGCTCGGTGGTATGGATGGGCTCAGGCTTGTTTCGGTGGCTTCGATATGCGCTTCAAATGGTACGGTCTCGTTGGGGTACAGTTTATCCCCTGTGATGATTATCTCCGGTACGTTGTCGTCTGCTATATGTACGTTTCGAATGGTGCATACGATACTGTCGCCGGGTAAAACGCCTTTGAGGGACTGCTCGCTTCGTACGCCCAGCAGG
>JAKSNQ010000047.1 GCA_024399615.1 Paludibacteraceae bacterium
CAAAGGTACTGCTAATTTTCGAAACCTAAAATATGTATTTGTAAAGGTGCTTACGAAGTTTACACAACTATACTATAAAAATATGCGGTTTTACACGATGCAATAGTGTTGTTGCGATAAAAAAACATAAATATAGAAAATAACTTTTGAATGGTTTTTCATATCAAAAAAACATATTTTGGGGCATTTGACACAGATTTTTGACCTATAGGCCAAAAAATCGCGTTAGTACGTTGAGTACCGACGCGATTTGAGATAGGATAGATAGGATGGGAGCTATTAATGCGTGGAGGCTGGGGAGATTTAATCCTCGGCCTCAAGTTCTGCGGCGTGAGCGGCAATCAGTTTCTCCTGTACGTCCATCGGAACGAGTTGATACTCAGCCGGGTGCATACGGAAACTGGCACGACCACCAGACAACGAAGAGAGGGTGGTAGAGTAGGTGCTGAGCTCGGCCAATGGCACACGTGCCTGGAGTTTCTCATAACCGGTCTCGGATGACATGCCCATGACCACGCCACGGCGGTTCTGCAGGTCGGACATGCAGTCACCCATCTTGTCGGCCGGCGTGTAGACCTCCACATCATAGATAGGCTCCAGTACCTTAGGACCTGCGTTGCGGAAGGCTTCTGCGAACGCATTACGTGCAGCCAGACGGAAAGACAATTCGTTGGAATCAACGGGGTGCATCTTGCCGTCATAGACGATAACGCGTACGTCGCGAGCATAGGAACCGGTCAACGGACCTTGCTCCATACGATCCATCAGACCCTTGAGGATAGCAGGGAAGAAACGTGCGTCGATGGCACCACCCACAACGGAGTTGACCATAACGAGCTTGCCGCCCCATTCCAGTTCTACCTCCTGCGTGTCGCGAGGAGTGATCTTGTACTCTTGTCCACCGAACTTGTAGATCTCCTGAGGCGCTTTGCCTTCGACATATGGCTCTACGATCAGGTGCACTTCGCCAAACTGACCGGCACCACCTGATTGCTTCTTGTGACGATAGTCGGCACGAGCGGCCTTGGTGATTGTCTCACGATAAGGAATACGAGGTTCAACGTATTCAATCTGAATCTTCTCGTTGTTTTCCAAACGCCATTTCAATGTGCGCAGGTGGAACTCACCCATACCGGATACGATAGTCTGGTGCAACTCCTTGGATAACTCAACGCGCCATGTTGGATCTTCTTCGCATTGACGGGTGAGTATCTGCATCATCTTCTCGTTCTCCGCCTGATTAACGGCCTTGATAGCGCGGCGATAACGAGGACGTGGGTACTTGATAGAACCGAATTGCAGGTCAGCCTCTTTGGCGTTGAGGGTATTGCCGGTACGTGTGTCCTTGAGCTTAACGGTAGCGCCGATATCGCCGGCATGGAGTTCATCCACAGGCGTACGATTGGCACCCGCGACGGCATAGAGTTGCGAGATACGCTCTTTTGACGAACGATCGATATTGACGAGGTCGTCGCCAGCCTTCAGCACACCTTGCATCACCTTGAAGTAAGACACTTCGCCGATATGCGGTTCAACAGCTGTTTTGAAGACATAGATAGAGGTAGGTGCATTGTCGGTGTATGGCACATCCTTACCCTCAAGTGTATGTGGAGCAGGAAGTGCATCTACGGTAGGAACGATGTTGCCAAGGAACTCCATCAGACGACGGACGCCCATATCCTTGCCTGCGCATACGCAGAAGATAGGAAATACGTCGCGAGTGACCATACCCTTTCGGAGTCCGGCACGCATCTCGTCTTCAGACAATTCGCCCTGTTCGAAATATTTATCCATCAGACCTTCGTCGTTCTCGGCAGCCGCTTCCACCAACGCATTATGGAGTTCGTCAGCTTTAGCCTTTTCCGAGTCAGGAATCTCTTTGATCTCAGGTGCGCCACCCTGAGGTCCCCATACGTACATCTTCATCTTGAGTACGTCGATGAGTGCATTAAAGCCTGCACCACATTCCAATGGGTATTGGATTTGTACGGCTTTTGCGCCATATATCTGGTGAAGCTCCTCGACGGTACGGTCGTAGTCAGCTTCGGGATGGTCAAGTTTATTGAGGAGGAAGATTACGGGTTTGCCAAGTTTGGCGGTATAGCGGAAATTGGTCTGCGTACCAACTTCTACGCCGTTTTGTGCGCTAACGAGGATGAGCGCTGTGTCGGTAACGTTGAGTGATGTGATAACGCCGCCAATGAAATCGTCAGATCCCGGGCATGCAATGATATTGAGTTTCTTACCGAGCCACTCAAGATTGATGACTGTAGGGAAGACAGAGTAACCGTACTCTTTTTCTACTGGGAAATAGTCAGAAACGGTATTACCTTGTTCAACGGTTCCGCGGCGTTGTATGACACCGGATTCCAACAACATGGACTCGATAAGAGTGGTCTTACCCGAGCCGGAAGCACCTAAGAGGGAGAGGTTTTTAATCTCCGAAGATTGATAGGTTTTCATGATACAATATGAGTTGATTTAAGGCCCCATGTCGGTATTAGAAAAGGGGCAATGTGTTCTGAAAAAGTCGTCTATCAGGGACAATCAGTCGACTTCCGTAGGCCTGTCGAGGGGTCTGTTGTGTTACAGAACGACGTTTTCGGCGGCAAAGTTACGAAGAATTTTTGGATTACGCAAGTTTTGTCCGTATGTTATAAAACATATTTTGTACTAAATCGGCAATTTTCTGCTTCCCATCGTTGCAAATATGTATGGTACGCGTTGGGTCGGCGTCGAGCTGTAGCGGCGTTTCTCGTTGATCTTGGGTGAGAATACGTGCCATGACGGACTCTTGTGTAGCGTTGTCACGCGCCATCGTGCGCGCAACGCGCGTTTGAATAGGTGCTGTGACGATAATGACAGCATCGCACACATCGGCCAGCGAACCGGAGAAGAGTATGGCACTCTCGACAAAGGCGTCGTTGGTGCCGGATGGCGACAAGGCCTGATACCATCGGAGCAGGTCGGCCTTGACTGCAGGATGAACGATGGCATTGAGGGCGCGCAGCAGGCTGTGGCTATCGTCGCTGCCAAATACGCGCGAAGCTACATAATCGGTACAGTAACGATCTCCGTCGTATGCCTCGGGGCCCAATAGCGCAATAATCTGCTCACGAACATGCGGGTCGGTGAGAATGATTCGCTTGGCCTGACTGTCGCAGTCGTAAACAGGATAGCCGAGCGATGCTATGTGATGGGCGATAGTGGACTTGCCACTACCTATGCCGCCTGTGATGCCGAATAACATGGTGTCAGAACTGGAAGTAGATGAATGGTTGCAGGTCTGCTGTGACGAATTGATACAAGACCAGAATGACGAGTACCACTACGACGAGCATGATAGGCAAAGGCAAGATGGCGAACGTGTAGCGGTAATAACGTTTCCAGCGCTCGGGCAACCAATGGATGAACATACCCGTGAGGAAAAGTGCGACCACCAGCCGATACTCCCAGAGCACCAACGGAATGAGTTGCATGTTCCATGCCGAACCTATCTGATGGATCATGGCTTTGGCCGTATCCCACGCTTCGCGATTGGCGGTGGCAGGGTCGAGGTTCGAGCCCGTACGGAAGAACAAACGGGTGAAGGTGATGAATGTGAAGGTCTGAGCTATGGCCCAAACACGTGCAGAAGCAGTCGTGACGAAAGTGAGCACGCGTTGTCCACCGTTGCGCAAAGGAGACGAAGAGGTGTGCGAGTTGCGATGAGGCATGTACTTCTCACGTCCGCGGCTGAGGAGGAACCAGATATAGCGAACGAGTGTGCCGACCATGAGTATGTTGAACCACACGCGACCGATATTGATGAGTGCGGGCCAGATACCCGTGTTGGGGATGAGCGAAGATGAGTTGGCTCGTGCTGCATGTGCAGCCGTTGCTCCATGAACAGGCAACGTGGTGTCGGCCTCGGATGACAGCCCTGCGATGAGACCATCGATGAGCGATTGGAGCGAATCCACCATCGATGGTGGCAACAGGTCGGGGTGGTAGAGCACATTGAAGACTGCGCAACAAAAGGCAATCAGGAGGAAACGTACGTGCCAGTTGATAGCCGCCCACCATTTATATACAATCATGCCTACGCCATTGAGCGCACCCCATGTGACGAAGTTCCACGAAGCTCCGTGCCACAGACCACCAATCAGCATGGTGAGGAAGGAGTTGATATTTCCGCACCAACGCTTGCGGAAAGCTGAGACGGAGCTCTCCTCATTGCGGCGGAAGAGCTTGCCCAATAGGGTGACGCGATTGCCGCCCAGGGGGATATAGACATATGCCTTCAGCCATCGCGACAGCGACATATGCCAACGACGCCAAAACTCCTGCGGATTGAGTGCCTTGTAGGGGGAGTCGAAGTTCTTGGGAATATAGAAACCCATGAGCAACGCTATGCCGATGGCGATATCGGTATAGCCGGAAAAGTCCGCATAAACCTGTAGGGAGTAACCAAACAAGGCCAGCAGGTTCTCAAAGCCAGAGAAAAGGATGGGGTTATCGAAGACTCGGTCGATGAAGTTAACCGCCAGATAGTCTGCCAGAATCAGTTTCTTTCCCAATCCATTCAGAATCCAAAATACCCCCATACCCATCCACCTGCGTGACAGATGGAAAGGATGATAGAGTTGCGGAATGAACTCGCTGGCACGCAGGATAGGGCCGGCAACCAACTGAGGGAAAAACGATACGTAGAAGCCGAAGTCGAAGATGTTCCGAACCGGTTGTACATGTCCTCGATACACGTCAATGGTGTAGGATATAACCTGGAAAATATAGAACGAAATGCCGACCGGCAGCAGAATCGCATCCACGCGGAACCTATGCGACTGGGTGACGATATTGCCTATATAGGCAAAGATATCGAAGACCTGCAGTTGTGTACCCATCAGGTCGTTGATAATCGATGTGAAAAAATAGGCGTACTTAAAGTAGAAAAGCAGCGACAGGTCTATGAGAATGGAAACCAAGAGCCAGAATCGTGCAAATCGACGGTATCCATTGGTGCGACAGAGGTGAATCTGATGTGCTAGAAAGAAATCAGAACATGTGATGAAAAGCAGGATGCAAAGGAAAATGCCGGAGGTCTTGTAGTAAAAAAGCAGCGAGGCCAAAAACAGATATGCATTCCTCATGTGCAGGCGCGCCGGCAGGAAGCGCGACGTTCGTCCGTGTGGCTTCACCACCGGTGTGATGAGCGCAAACAGCATATACACCACGCCCAGAAAGACCCAGAAACGAAATTGGGTGAAGAGCAATGGTGTCTCTGACGAATAGGAGATAATATTGGAAATAAGTTCGTGCATGTGAAATCGCCTTATGTTCTGCTATTTGAGTCCCTGCGCATCCGGCGCAGCGGAAAGAATGGCCTCGGTGAGTAGTTGCCCGGCCCGGGTAGCTCCTCGCCGTGTGAAGTGGATGTAGTCTTTGCTGGCCAATGCGGGCGATTGTTCAACCCATCGCACCATGCTGCCGGGACCTCCCATTGCCTGAAATAGAGAGAAATAGGCACAACCTTCGTCCAGCACCATTTGGCAGATAGACGCGTCGATCTGTTGCAGCGAAGGGTAGGTGACCATATGTCCATTGACTCGAGTGGTCATGTCGGACGGTCCGACCCAAAGGAACGCGGCTTGTGGTGCAATACGACGCATCAGTTGCAACTGATGGCGCAGTTGTTCGACATAGTTGGAGATGCTCTTGGCATCCTTGAGGTAAGGGACGCTGTTTCCACCGAACTGCATAATAATCAGTCGCACCTCATCTGTGTGAAGGTAGCCGTAAAGCTGGCGTGCATCGAGGCTGGTGAAAACCGTACCCGAGCAACCACGCATAGGGATATTGTCCACCGATACGCCCGTCTGATTATCCAGCATAAAACCGTATACATCGCCGTTTCCTGACAGCGTGATACGAACTGTCGATGTCGAGTCATCCAGGTTGACTGTCGTGCGCTGCAGGTGTACCGAGTTGGGTTCGATGGTGACGGACTGATTTTGTGCCCGCAAACGCATATCCGAGTTGCTGTAGGTCAATACCGTCAGTTGATTGAAAAAATGTGCAGAGGTGAGTTGCCCGTCGCGTTTCTTGGGTGAGATAGTGACGGTCATGGTGCTGTCCAACAGCGATACTTTTCCCATCGGTCCGTACATGCTGGAATTGGGGCGCCGCCCGCTCTTAGGACCATAGATCATGTGTTGTTTGGGCTTGACAGGTGAAGTCAGCAGTACGGTCTGCGAATAGAGTTCGTGTTGCCACGGCAGAAGACCATTACCGCCACCACCATAGCGCTCCTGTAGTGCCAATCGCAAGTCGCAACTCATGCGATCCTCTTCCAACTGCGAGTCTCCGAAATGCACGACACGTACACGTTGCTCGTGCGCATGTTCAAGGGCAATGAAAAAGGAGTCGAGATAATGTGCGTCGGGCAATGCGAGGCAGTTCAATCGCACAGATTCTGCATCATCCCTGTTCTTTTGTGCCGCCAGAAGTTCGTTAATCGCCCGTTCCGCCGCATCGTTCGCCATTGTACCCGATTTGATTTGCTCGATGCTCACAGGCTCCAGGTTGGTTCGTTCGCTATTCCCTACTTGCGGGGTGCGGTCTCCCGGTTCTGTTGCTAGGCTTGGTTGCTCTTCTCCCGTGGTCGCAAGAGGGGTCGCAGTCGTATCAGTTTCGTCAGGTGCAACCGTCGTTGTCTCGTGTGCCCCCCCGGCCGTTGTCTCTGCTGCGGCCATTTGCTCGTGGGAGTGCTGCCAATGGTTCATGCGCTCGGGCAGACTGCGCAGGCAGGTAAGGGCTTGTTGGGCCTCGGTCATGTTGATGAGGTCGTCGAGTGCCGGACTGCGAAACGTATATTCGAACGGTTTGCGCGTAGTGAGGTCAAACGAAGTCTCGGTAGTAGGGTCTGTGGCTTGCAGCGTGCTGTTCGCGCTCGCAGACGATGTTTCTGCTCCCTGCCCTGGGTAGCGAATCGTGATACCATCAGGTGGGAAGACCGCAGCTATACTGGCCATCAGACCAAAAACCACCAGTAGGCATAGTGCTATGGTGAAGGGATGTATGGATGACAGACGTTTCATATTGAGGGGCGTTTTATAAATTCCCCGTTAAAAAAATTAAACATTATATATCAATCGAGTCGCTCGCACAGGAGGACTACCGGTAATGCAGATGTGTTATTGTTGCCCAAAGAGAGGCGGAAAGCGAGTAGGTATTGCGAGCCTCCATCGCGAAGATGCAGATTTTTTTTGAGTTCGTCGGGTCGCAATGGATAATTGCGGCAGATAATGTTTGCTGCTTGTCCTTTGAGGCTTTTTTGCGTCGCTTTGTCCACTCGTTGCCGGATGCGAAAGATGCGGCCGGGAAAGGCGTTGACGAGACGATCGGAGAGGTAAAGATGTGTGTTGACAGCCGCTTTGCACAGTCCGTATCGTTCTGCTATCAGTTTGTATGCTCCAGCCTTGAGAATAGCGGCATTGGGTTCATACAGATAATGACCGGCTGTGGCATCATCAGGTTGGGCCAATGGCGCAACCGCCGCCGTTTCCTCATCCATGTCAAAGGTCCAAACAGAAGGCCGATCGGGCTGTGTGCTGTTTGGGCCGATGTTGGCAGCAATGAGTGCGGGTTTTCCTGTTGGTGGCTCGTTGGTACATAGTACCAATAACTCTTTGACCTCATTCTTCACAGCCACAATGTGCACCTGGCGTGCATGGGGCAGGGAGTCCAGGGCAGCGGAAATGTCCAGCATGGGTGACAGTTTGATAAGCAGTACCCGACACGCGTTGATGAGGCGCGGATAGAGTTGCGTCAGGTCGGGTGTGCAGTCTTGCAGCCTGAAGACCTTGTTGCCGGCATCGGAACGTCGGGCGGGGTCAAGGTAGAGCATATCGAGTTGCTCTGACTCCGGAGATAAGAGAAATGCTTCGGCTGTGGAGTGATGAATGCATATGCGCTTTCGTCCGGTTAATGCGAAGTTGTGTGCCGCAATCTGACATAGTTCTTCCTGCTGCTCAACATAATGCCATGTGTTGGCCAATTGACTCAGATAGAAGGTGTCAATGCCGAAGCCGCCCGTCAGGTCAGCGCCTTTGATTGTCCGGTCAGAACCGAGATAATCGCTTAGTAATTGCAGCTTGTAGTGAGCCGTCAGTTGCGACGAACATTGTTCCAACGAAAGTCGATGTGGCCAATGCCACCCATCGATTGCGGCCAATTCGGGCAGTTTGGTTCGTGCCCGCTGCCAACCTTCTATCTGTTGCAAAGCAAAGGCAGCGTCCACGTTGGGATACTGCCTGACGCGTAGTGCCGATTGAGTCAAATCGGCATCGCGAAATGATGCTATGAACTCGTCGGTGGACACGATTTACCACATCATAATGAGGCGGAAATGCATGCCTTCAGGCACAAAAGAGGTGTCCAGCTCGTAATCGAAATCAGAGGCGGTGTAGTAAATGATCACTTGGCCTGCCGTGAACTCATAATCGACAGTCTCGGTGTAGAAGCCCCAAAACTGCTGCCCGTTTGAGTTGCTTAAATACTCGTTGTGACGAACGAAAGGCAACTCAACTTGTGAGGCATTGTTGGAACCGGTATTGTATTCGCGATAGACCTTGATAATGCCATTGTTGTAAATGTCCCAAGTGAGTTCCGGTACATTGAATTTGGCAAAGAAATAGTTGTTGTTGTCCTGATCAGAGTAGCCCCACTGATTGGAGGTTACGTCGAGGTCAATCACCTTGTAAAAAACGAGGCCGTCCCTACCCGGGTCGCCCTTAGGCCCCTGAGGACCACGGCATGATGCAAATGAAAGCGCCATCAGCATCACAGAAAGGAAAGTGAATAATTTCTTCATCTTTTTTACGTGTTGGCGGGTGCAAGCATGCACCCATGTTAAACTTAATTTTGCGGGCAAAGTTACTGCTTTTTTTTGAATTAGGCAAATATTATGCCATTTTACTATGTAAAAATCGTTTTTTTCTTGCATATATGAGAAAAAAAGCGTACTTTTGCACGATTATTTTCTAAAATGGGCATATTTTGTGCCTCAAAATGAATATCTTATGAAAAAATATACCTTGATAATAGCGCTATGCACATGGGTGATGGCGTTGGCAGATGTACAAAATCCAGCCTATTTGCAGTATATTCAAATCTATAAACAAGCGGCTGTAAATCAGGAGGTTAAACATGGAATACCTGCATGTATTACACTTGCACAGGGATTGTTGGAGTCCGGAGCCGGTCGCTCGATACTGGCCGTGGAGGCTAACAATCACTTTGGCATCAAGTGTCATGATTGGACGGGTGAGACCATGCATTGGGATGACGATAGGAAAAACGACTGCTTTCGCAAGTATGCTACTGTGGACGAGTCGTACGAGGATCATGCCAAGTTTCTGCTGCGTCCACGCTACAGCTCCCTTTTCGAACTGGACGTGACAGACTATAAGGGGTGGGCCAAGGGTCTCAAGCAATGTGGGTATGCTACCGATCCGCAATATGCCAACAAGTTGGTGAAGATCATTGAGGACTATGGATTGGCCCAAATCAATGGCGAAGAACTGCTGGCGGAGGAAGCACGTTTGGCAGATGAGGCAGAGAAAGCGCTGGCCGAATCGGTTGAGGCGCAAGAGCAGAATAAGGTCAAAGACGAGTCGCTTTTGCCCGTTCGCGAGGTTGACTTGTACATCGGTCACATGGTGAAGCGCGAAAAAGGTAAACGATATGTAGTGGCTGAGTATGGCGATACTTATGAGGCGATCGCTGCTGAGTATAAGATAGAGGTGAAACGCATTTTGCGCTACAACAATGCCAAGAAGGGTGACAAACCGAAGGCGGGTACCAAGGTGAGAATATAAAGCAATGGATATACATGACCCACAGTCGATAACTGACCTGTTATCATCTTTTATACGGGACAACCACCTGGAGCAGCCTTATCTGGAAAGGCGTATCATAGAAGCCTGGCCTTCTGTGCTGGGTAATGCGGTAGTGCGCTTTACCGGGGACATGAACATTCGGGATGGCGTCCTGTTTGTTCATATCAAGTCTGCACCGCTCCGTCAGGAATTGTTCAACAATCGTCACTTGATCGTAGAGCGGCTCAATCAGGCCGTTGGAGCCACGCATGTGCTTAAGGATATCAGACTGTTAGGTTAAATTAGAGTAGAATGAATTATCCGGAGAATATAGAAGAAAAAATAGGTTTTGAGCAGATTCGCAGTCTGCTTAGGGCGCAATGTGGATTTGAACCTGGGCGCGAAGAAGTGGATGCGTTACGCTACCAAAGCAACTATGATGTTATCACGCATTTGCTGGCAGAAAGCCAGGAGATGTTGAAAATATGGGAAGATGCCAGTCTGGATTTTCCTCGTTGTGAAATGCACGACTTGCGCAGTTCGCTCAGTCGCATTCGCATAGAGGGACTTTTTATGGACGAAGATGAATTGGCGTACCTGAGAAAGGCACTGGATGCGGTCATGCGTTATGTGGATTTCTTCGAGGGCCTGGACGAAGAACGTTTTCCCGAACTGACGGGCTTGGTACCCGAAGTGGTGGTGGCCAATCGTATGGCTAATGCTATAGACGAGAATCGTGAGGGTGATACGGCTGACGAACAACCAGTTCCGTACAAGGAAATTTTGCGTGAGATTGATCGAATCTTGGATAAGTATGGACAGTTGCGTGACAATGCTTCGCCCGAACTGGCGCGAATACGCAAAGAACTGACGTTGGCACAGGGGTCGGTCAATCGTGCTCTGAATCAGATTCTTCGACAAGCGCAGGCCGATGGTATCATAGACCGAGACGTGGCTCCTACCTTGCGAGAAGGTCGATTAGTCCTTCCTGTTCCGCCCGCCTACAAGCGTAAATTGGGTGGAATCGTACATGATGAGTCTGCTACCGGTAAGACCGTGTATGTCGAACCACAACAAGTAGTTGAGGCAAACAATCGCATCCGCGAATTGGAAGGTGATGAGCGACGAGAACGAGCACGTATTCTGCAAGAGTTTGCTACCTGGCTCAGACCTTATATACCCGGATTGAAAGATTCTCAATTGTACCTGGGTCATATCGATTTTATACGTGCAAAAGCCTTGCTTGCCAAGGAGTTGAAAGCTATTGCGCCTGAGGTGCTGAATCAACCGATGGTGGAACTGCGAGACGCGCGTCACCCTTTGCTTTACCTGAATTTCCGCAAGCAGGGCAAGGAAGTTGTGCCGCTAAACATGACATTGGGTATAAACAGCACTCGCAAAGGTGATAAAAATCAAAACATAGGACGTATCCTTATAATATCCGGCCCCAATGCCGGAGGTAAATCGGTCTGCCTGAAGACGGTGGCTCTTCTTCAATACATGTTGCAATGCGGCCTGCTCGTTCCCGTGGAAGAAACGTCGAAAATGGGCATTTTTGAACGTTTGTTTATTGATATAGGTGACGAACAAAGTATCGAAGATGATCTTTCGACGTATTCGTCGCATCTGAGAAACATGAAGCATTTTGTTCGTTTTTCCAACGAAAAGACGCTCTTCCTCATTGATGAGTTCGGCGGCGGTACTGAGCCGCTGTTGGGTGGCGCGATTGCCGAGGCTGTTTTGGAACAACTGAACAACAACAATGCTTTTGGAGTCATCACGACGCACTATACCAATCTGAAGCATTTTGCCGAGCATCACGAAGGTGTAATCAATGGTGCAATGCTTTATGATCGAGGAGCGCTCAAGCCCCTATTTGCATTGTCAATCGGACAACCGGGCAGTTCCTTTGCGCTCGAGATAGCCAAGCAGATTGGCCTGCCTGAGAATATCATTGTTAAGGCAAAAGAACTGGTGGGAGATGACAATATCCAGTATGACAAAAATTTACAGGATATAGCCCGTGATAAGCGATATTGGGCCGATAAACGCAAGCAGGTACACGAGAAAGAAAAGCGCCTCAACGAACTGACCGAGAAGTATGAAACAGAACTCTCAGACATCAAGCAGAAGCGCAAAGAGGTTTTGCTCAAGGCCAAAGAGGAGGCGGCTGACATCTTGCAACAATCCAACCGTACGATTGAGAACACGATTCGTCAGATTAAAGAATCTGCGGCCGACAAAGAGAAGACCAAAGCGGCTCGACAGAAAGTGGAGAATTTGAAAGGAAGTCTGGAAAGTTCGTTGGCCAAGGCGCAGGGAGATAGCGAGCGTAAGGCCGCTAAGACCAAGGCTGAACCTACTTCATTAGAGCCGGAAGCACATGAATTGACAGTTGGTTGCAAGGTGCGTGTGAAGGGACAGGAGGCTATCGGAGAAATCGTGCAACTGACCGATAAGAAGGCCGTGATTGCCTTTGGTAATCTCAAGAGTCAGGTGCCGCTGAAAAAACTGGAATATGTGTCCAACAGACAAGCCAAGAAAGCGGAAACCAAATCGGGACTGAAGAATGGATTCGGGCTGACACAAAGTTCTGTACAGAGTCAGGTTTACAGTAATATAGCACAAAGTTTGAGGGCCAAGAAACTATCCTTTTCTGACACGTTGGATATTCGAGGAATGCGTGCAGATGATGCCTTGAGCGAAGTGATGAACTATATCGACGATGCAATCATGGTGGGCGCCACGGAGGTGCGCATCTTGCATGGAACAGGTGGTGGTGTGCTGAAAACTGTCATACGCGATTACCTGCGTCAGGTGAGTCGTGTTGTGGCTTATCACGATGGAGACCCGGACAAGGGTGGAGCGGGGCTGACGATTGTTGAGTTTTAGGAATTTGTTCGTTGATTTTCAGATATTTGGCATATGACGATACTATATGAAGATAACCATATTATCGCTGTGAACAAGACTTGCAACGAGATTGTGCAGGGAGACAAGACGGGCGACAAACCACTGCTGGATATCGTCAAAGACTATATCAAACAGAAGTATGACAAGCCTGGCGAGGTCTTTTTAGGCTTGCCACATCGTTTGGACAGACCTACTTCCGGCGTGGTCTTGTTTGCCAAGACGAGCAAGGCGCTGGTTCGCCTGAATGCGATGTTTCAGACTCACGACCAGATTCGAAAGATATATTGGGCCATTACGGCCAATTGTCCGGAAGAGGCAGAAGGGCGTTTGGTGCACTATCTGCGTAGGGTGGAGAAGGAAAACAAGAGCTATGTGGTGAAGAATGCCGAGAAGATAAAAGCTTTGGGAAAATTGCCAAAGGAGGTCAAGGAAGCTCGGTTGAACTATCGTCTTTTGACCAAATCTGAACGATATTATCTTTGGGAAATCGAATTGGAAACGGGCCGTCATCATCAGATACGTTGTCAATTGGCTGCTATCGGTTGTCCTATCAAGGGTGACCTCAAGTATGGTGCACCACGAAGCAATCCTGATGGAGGTATCTCGCTGCATGCCAGAGAGATATCGTTCATTCATCCGGTCCGGAAAGAGCGCATAACCATTACTGCTCCTGTTCCGGATGATACGCTTTGGCAAGCGTTGAGCCCATCCGATAACGCAATCTTGGATTTCAAATAATGGGTCACCGATAAAAGCGTGTGTTTGGGCCAATATACAAAGGATTATGCAGGTGAACTCAATTAACCGAAAGAATATGGATAACCGATTGAAACAAATAGAGACCGTTACCATCTGGGGCGCTGTGTGTAACGTTGCGCTGACGGTGGTGAAGTTCATTGCAGGCACGCTGGGTGGTAGTGCAGCGATGGTGGCAGATGCTGTTCATTCGCTATCCGACCTCATAAGCGATGGCATCGTGCTCGTCTTTGCTCGTGTTTCATCCAAGAAATGCGACCATGGCCACGACTATGGTCATGGGCGTTTTGAGACGCTTGCTACGCTGGCAGTGAGCCTCCTTTTGCTGGTCGTGGCCGGGGAGATGTTGGCGGATGCTGTGCAGCAGATAGTGGCAGTCAGTCATGGCGAAACGATTACAGCCCCCGGACTGGTTGCCCTATGGGCCGCTTTGCTTTCTATTGCCACCAAGGAGGCGCTCTACCAATGGACAGCGCGTGTAGGTAAGCGTATCAACAGCCCCGTGATGATAGCCAATGCGTGGCACCACCGCACAGACGCTATCTCGTCGGTGGCGTCAGCTGCCGGCATAGCCGGAGCGGCTTTTTTAGGAGGACGTTGGGCTATTCTCGACCCGTTGGTGGGTGGCGTGATCAGTATTGTTATCCTGGTGGTAGGAGTTAGGATGGCGCTGCCGGCGTTGCAGGAACTCACCGACGCGTCGCTGCCGGACGAAACGGAGCAGCAGATATTGGCTATCATGTCAAGTGTGGAAGGGGTGCATAGTGTGCATCAGTTAAAGACGCGCCAGATGGGACATTATTTCGTAGTGGACGCCCACGTGGTAGTGGATTCGTCGCTAACTGTGGCCGAGGCGCATGTCATTACAGACCATATCGAGGCCGCCCTGTGCGACACCTACGGTCACGAAACGCATATCTCTCTTCACGTTGAGCCGATGGAGTGTGCTGAGGAGAGTTGACCATTATTGGGAAAGGCTGTATATGATATGAGAAAGGTTATTTTTGGATTATTATTGTTTTTTGTGCTTACGGCTTGTGCGCCTACATATGTCGTTCGTGGACCGCAAGGTGGAATAGCGACCTCATGGACTTGGCCCAAAGAATTTAATCAGCAGACCGACAGCTGTCGTATGGTGATTTTGATGCACGGCATCTTCTCCAGCAAGGACATGCCACCTATGCCTGCTTTGGCGAAAGAACTGGCGAAGCAAGGTATCGCTTCGGTGGCTATGGATTTTGGTGGGCATGGCAAGAGCGAGGGAAGCAAGCAACAGATGACAATCGAGCGCGAACTTCAGGAAGCGCGTGCCCTATTCGACTATGTCGATTCGCTCCCTTGCGTATCTACGATCTCGTTACTCGGTCACTCGCAAGGTGGTGTCATCGCCAGCATGCTGGCAGGCCGATTGGCAGCGGAGGATAAAGCGCCCGAGGCGCTGGTGCTGCTGGCTCCCGGCTCAGTCATCAAGGAGGCTTGCCAGAGTGGGCATTTCTTCCGCAATACCTTCGACCCGAAAGATCCGCCCGAGTATATAAAATGTTTCGGTTGGTACAAAGTGGGGCGCGAGTATATGCTCACTACGCAGCAACTCGATATTTACGGCACTTCCGAGCAGTATCAAGGTCCGGTCTGCATCATCCATGGCACCAAGGACGGCATCGTTCCTCTCTGGTGCAGCGAGCGGTATGACAGTATCTACAACCACTCCACTTTTCACCTCATCGAAGGCGAGAATCACCTGATGATCAAACATTTGAGTGAAACAAAAGAGATTATTTCCGATTTCCTGAAGAAGTAATAATCAAATAGTCCAATAGTAAAATGGTAAAATATGTTTCTTTCCTTCTTAAGGCTATCGTTTTGATAGCTGCCGTATGGGGCATTTCGTTATGTGCTTTTGATGAAAATGCTTTCATGGGCGGTAAAGCCGTGTGGCTGTACTTTACGATTCAAAGTAATGTATGGATGGCTCTAGTGGCACTCTTTGGAGCGTTGATGATGGGTCGCGGGCTGTTCCCTCGCTGGATGAGTGTGCTGCAACTGATGATGACGGTATCTATCACGCTCACTGGACTGGTCTATTGCTTCATGCTGGCGCCGCTCATGGGCGAGCAGGCTTTTAAC
>JAKSNQ010000048.1 GCA_024399615.1 Paludibacteraceae bacterium
CGTACTTCGTCGCAACAGAAAATAATTTTCTTCTGGGAGAATCTTTCTCTTGTATCGCGAGAGAAACCGATTAAACTCCTAATTGCAAGCTTTTCTTGCAGAAAAAACTTACAAAAAGTGTCATTTCTTTACGAAGTGGCACTTTTTTTGTTCCAAAATTTGCAAATGTCCTTGTTTTTGTGTAACTTTGTAGTCCATTTTGGAAAATAGGCTCATGAAACTACGTAATCTTTTCTCAATATTGCTTTCCGCTTTGGCGATTACTTCTGCTTTGGCTGTACCCGCCTCTCGTGAGTGGATTAACTATACTCAGCCTGATGGCTCGCTTGTTCGGGTACAAATTTGTGGCGATGAGTATGGACATTGGTATCAGACTCAGGCGGGTCTGACCATGCAACGTGATGCGCAAGGTTTCCTGCGACAAACGGATGTGACGCAAATGCAAAACGAGCGATTGGCACGCATCAGGGAGGCTAAACAGCAGAATGCACGCTCTCGGGCCGCACAGGTGGGAGGAGGACAATATGTCCCTCAGAGAGGTCATGTGCATATACCCGTTATTCTGGTCAACTATACCGATGTGCAATTCTCGATGGATAAGCCGGCAGATTGTTTTGATCGCCTCTTCAATACCGATGGGGGTACCAATCCGCGTGCTACCGGATCGGTTCACGACTACTATATGGCCAGCTCAGACAGTATCTTGAGTTTGGAGTACGATGTCTATGGGCCTTATACGGTTAGCAACAATCGTGCATACTACGGCAAAGATCATGATAATGGCGGTATAGATGCCAATATTCGTAAATTGATAATTGAGGCGGTTCAATTGGCTTATGCCGATGGTATGGACGTTTCCAAGTACGATAACGATTTCGATGGAAAGATTGATAATGTCTCGGTAATTACGGCTGGCTACAATCAGGCCGAAGGCGGTCCGGCCGATGCTATTTGGCCTCATTATTCCGCTTTGTACAATTCCCCAATGGTGGGCTCGAAATATATTGGAGGCTATTTGGTTATTTCTGAGTACCGTGGCTACACCGGCAAGGTACAAGCCGGTATAGGTACGTATTGCCACGAGTTTGGACATGCGTTGGGTTTACCTGACTTGTACGACACCGAGAGCAGTTCTACTTATACTGTTGGCTCGTGGGATATCATGTGCTCGGGTTCGTACAACAACAATGGCAGTACTCCTCCTACCTTCACGGCTTTTGAGCGCTTTATCATGGGCTGGCTCGAACCCGAACAACTCAAGCGTCCGGGCAATTATATCATGGAGCCTATCGAGACGAGCAACCGGGCGTATCTGATTGCCGATGGCAACTTCAACGGCCGCGCCTTGTATCCTTCGCCTGACGAATATTTCCTCATTGAAAATCGCCAGAAGGTGGGATGGGATGCCAATACGGGTGCACTTGCCGGTACAGGTCTGATGATTTCGCATATCACTTTCGACCTGACCAAGTTCGAATACAACACGTTCAACAACAATCGTCCATTGGGTTTTGCTATCGTTTCTGCGGCAAATACCGTACAGACCCAAACCACTCCTTCCGACCTGTTCCCGGGCTCGGCGAATATCACCTCGTGGATTCCAAAGTGTAATAACGGAGTCGAATTGACCGAACAGAAATTGCTGAACATCATGGCTTTTGAAGATGCGACGGTTTCGTTCCACTTCGGAGAATCTTCCGACGAAGGATTCCATTTCGAACCAAGCACTTGCCCTACTTTGGTGACTACTTTTGATGGTGAACGTAAGGATTACGATACCGCTCGCGTTGTGGTTAGTGGTAAGATGATTAGTAGCCGGACCTTGGATATCTATTTCTCTACCACGGGCTTTATGTTCTCGCCTGATAATGGTCAGACTTGGGTCTTGAATCAGGATCATTTTACCGATCAGGTGGCCGCAGATGGTACCTATTCTCGTGAGTTGCTGGTATGCTATCGTCCTACGCGTCAGAACTGCAAAGCTACTAGTGCCAACCTTGTCGTTATGTCAGAAGACAAACTGGATATTGCCCAGATGATGCTGTTCGGACAGGCGCCACGTCCTGTCTATATCACGATACCGGTTCCAAAAGAAGTTTCTGCCCTGAGCAGCACTTCCTTTACTGCCGCTTGGGAAGATATCGAGGATGCTGAGGGCTACTATGTGACCATGTACGAGCGCATCGAGACCCCTTCAGAGCAGGTACAGGACTTCGAAGATTTCAAGACGGCCGATGGTATCGTTATGGCAGAGTGGGAAAGTAACTTCGTGCGTACCTTTACCCAAAGTAAATACGATGGAAAAGTGTCGGTTCAGTTCCTTGAGACGGGAGAGTATATCACGAGCGAAAAGTACCCATGTGTCCCTACTCAGATCTCATTTTGGTTGAGCAATAACTATTCGCAGTACGACGACAAAGTCCCTGGTGGACAGTTCCTTGTCGAGGGTAGCGTGGATGGTGACACTTGGCAAACGATTGAAAAGATTGCCATGAAGCGTACAACCAAAAATCTGATAATGGACTACTCGTTTGACCCGACTACGCCTTATGTCCAGTTCCGATTCTCTTACACGCACGAGGGTGGCCATGGTGGTGTATTATTGGATTGTTTTACAGCCAGTTTGCCGGCTACCATCAATTACTTCTGCCAGGGTACGGAGCGTGAGACGACCTCTGCTGTAGCTATTTTTAGTGGCTTACAGGCCGGACATCATTATTATTGGCAGGTACGTGCGTTTGAGGCCAAGGGGTGTGAGGAGCATTTCACGGCCTTGAGCGAACCACAGCATGTTATCACTCCTTCCGATGCGCAGAATGAATCGGAGATAGATGTGAAGCGCGATCCCGATGGAGGGTACACGCTCTTGTTGACCCAACCTGCTGATGCTGCTGCCGACCTCTGTATCTACACGGCTGCTGGTCAACTGCTCTCGCAGACTCGCATTCCGGACGGACAGACTACGTTGACGATTCCTACCGAGGGTATGCAGCCCAACACGGTATATTTCCTCAAGGTCGTAAGTGGACGTATGCAAAGGAAAGCCGCTTTCGGAAAGATGCTTTATTATTAGGCCGCTTGGTTTAGAAAACCCCTATTATCCTAACATCGCTAATTCTATAACGTTATGAAAAAATATCTCTTTCTTCTGTTGAGTTTGCCAATGGCTTTGACTGCCTTGGCGCAGTCACGTCAAGACACGGTTGGACCTTTGTTGGGCAACATCAAGTTTAACCAGGGTGCACCTTACAACAACAACTGCCCTATTCTGGCAGGCGAGCAGAATCGCCGTTCGGTTACGGGATGTGTAGCTACGGCTATGGCACAAGTGATGCGCTATTATCAGTTCCCCGCTTGTGGTGAGGGCGAAGCTACCTATACCGGTTCCAATGGCGCGGCTACCTTCCGTTTCTCTGAGCATCCTTTCGATTGGAACAATATCTTGGAAGATTACGAGTCTCAACGCTACACTTCTGCTCAGGCTTCTGCTGTTGCCAATCTGATGTTGGCTTGTGGAGCGTCTATCAATATGCAGTATAGTGCCGACGGTAGTGGCTCATATTGTGATAGAGCGCTTACCGCGTTGAAAAATCACTTCTCCTATTCTTCCGAGATTCGCCACGTGTCTGTAACTGGTATTGATACAGAGGATCGTTTGCTGAACGATTGGCAATATACGATGATGGAGAACCTGGACAAAGGTTGGCCAATCATCTTTGCTGGCACGGCGAAGTCTGGCGGCCACTGTTTTATCGTCGATGGTTACACGGTAGATGCCGATGACAATACATGGTTCCATATCAATTGGGGCTGGGGTGGTCATGGCGACAATTGGTGCCTTATTACCAATTTCTCCAGCGATCCTGCCGATAACTATACATCTTACGACTGCCGCATGGTGTACAATATCCATCCTGATAATTGGACAGGTGTGGAGAACGTGGAAACCAAGCACAACAAGGCACAAAAGCGTATCGAGGATGGTCAGCTGATCATTCTCAAAAATGGTGTACGCTACAACGCGTTGGGCGTAGTCATTCAGTAAGGCTGTCCGAATATTTGCTTTTGGCTGTAAGGATTCTGTTTTGAACGTTGTCTCTAAACATATTGCTCTGTGGTCGGTAATTCTATTGGTAGGATTTCTGGTAGAGTCATGTATTAATCCGCCTGTTGAAGTGGTAAACGTGTTACCGGCTATTCCTGCACAGATGGCTGCTTATTACCCGGAGCGTTTTGTGATTAAAGGCTTCGGTCTGTTCGGCAAGCCACAGATGCTGGCGAATACCGATACAACGATCACCCTCTCGTCTGGCGAGGAACATCGTGTACAGTTGGGTGTCCTCAAGTTGGTGACTTGGGATGGCGGATTGAACTACGACAATACTCGGGAATTTACCGGAAAAGGTCTTTGCTTGAGCGTGGATATGCCGGTATATTGGATAATTGAGGGAGATCTGAAAGGCACGTGGATTAGTGCCGGACAGTTCTTTGTTGGAGGCGATGAAGAGTGTGCCTATCACGGAAAAGCGGGGCGCTATGACCACAACGAGGTGGGACGTTTCTTTACCTCGTATCTGAAGGCAAATACGTCTGATCAGGTGGATTGGAAGGCATTTGAAAGAGGATGTACCGGTGCATTGGTTCAGTATGTCGATGCTGACAAAGATGAGTGGAGTGCTGACTTTGGACGCTATTATGCGCATGTGACAAAGATGGATTTGCAGGAAGACGAAGAGGACGAAATCCGTTATGTGCTCGATTTGGAATGGCACTCGTTCGTCGAGAAGGATTGGTATATGGGCATCCGTGCCAACAAGAATGAGAAAGGACAGGTTACCGCTATCGTCGAACCTTACGAGTACAACGGACATAAAGTGGAATTGACGAACGGTTCCTTTGACAAGGCTGCACCATCACCATCACGACTTCTTTCTCCTGCTTCTGACGCCTCTTTCCGACTCGGAGATATGGCGGTTTGGCACAACGACTTGCCCCAAATGCTTTCGCGCTGACAATTTGTCTTTTCTTTATCGCCCTGTTTTGCCATTTTGGCAGAGCAGGGCGTTTGGCATGAATAATGATATATCCTTTCGACATTTCGAAGTCTCTGTTTCCGTACTTCGATGTCGCTAATAATATTAAAATAGTCTAATTTTTTTAAGATATGGCAACAGGTAATATTGGGGTAACCAGTACAAACATTTTCCCCGTTATTAAGAAGTTTTTGTATAGTGATCACGAGATTTTCCTTCGTGAGTTGGTAAGCAATGCGGTAGATGCTACCCAAAAGTTGAAAACCCTTTCTTCTGTCGGTGAATTCCAGGGTGAACTGGGGGATATGAAGGTACGCGTCTCTATCGATAAAAACAAGAAAACGTTGACCGTTACCGATCGTGGTATTGGTATGACCGCCGAGGAGGTGGATAAATATATTAACCAGATTGCATTCTCGGGAGCCGAGGAGTTTGTTAATAAGTACAAGGATAACGCTGCCGCCATCATCGGCCACTTTGGATTGGGCTTCTATAGTGCCTTTATGGTGAGCGACAAAGTGGAGATTTTCTCTCAGAGCTACAAAGAGGATGCTAAGGCGGTGCATTGGTCTTGCGAAGGAAACCCTGAATATACGATGGAGGATACCATCAAGGCTGAGCGTGGTACCGATATCGTTCTGCACATCGGAAAGGATTACGAAGAATACCTTGAGGATAGTAAGATTGAAGGACTGCTGAAGAAGTATTGTCGATTCTTGCCTATCGAGATTGTGTTTGGAAAAAAGAAAGAGTGGAAAGATGGCAAACAGGTTGAAACAGAAGAGGACAATGTGGTGAATTTTGTTAATCCTGCTTGGACTCGTTCACCTCAGGACCTCAAGGAGGAGGATTATACCGAGTTCTATCACCAACTCTATCCCGACCAGTTCGAGGAACCGCTCTTCCATATTCACCTGAATGTGGACTACCCATTCAATCTGACCGGTATTCTGTACTTCCCTCGCATCAAGAACAATCTGGATGTGCGTCGTCATAAGATTCAACTCTATTGCAATCAGGTGTTTGTGACCGATGAGGTGGAGAATATCGTACCGGAATACCTGACGTTACTGCATGGCGTTATTGACTCGCCTGATATCCCATTGAATGTGAGCCGTAGCTATCTGCAGAGTGACGCCAATGTGAAGAAAATATCATCGCATATCACCAAAAAGGTGGCAGATAAACTTTTCGAACTCTATCGTGATAACAAGGAGGACTTCCAAAATAAATGGGAGGATATTAAGCTCTTTATACAATTCGGAATGCTTAGCGACGAGAAATTCTATGAGCGTGCTACCAAATTTGCCCTCTTGAAAAATGTCAACAGCGAATATTTCACCATGGAAGAGTATCTTGACAAGGTGAAAGAAGCACAAACCGACAAAGATGGCAACGTGGTGGTGCTCTATTCGCAGGATCCGGATGCGAACTATACACATATCGAGCGAGCTAAGCAGAAAGGCTATGATGTGCTCCTGATGGATGGTGAATTGGATGTTCACTATATCTCTCAGGCTGAACAGAAAAATGAGAAACTTCGTTTTGCTCGTGTGGATAGCGATTTGTTGGAGAACTTGATTCGTAAAGCAGACGCGCCTAAGATGGAACTTTCTGCCGAACAGCAGGAAGGATTACGAAAGGCATTTGAGACTCAGTTGCCATTAGACCAAAAACTTAACTATTATGTTACCTTCGAGGCTGCGGCTGAAGATGCCCTGCCTGTTTTCCTTGTTCAGAACGAGTTCATGCGTCGTATGCGTGAGATGTCTGCACATCAGCAGGGCATGGCGTTCTATGGAAACATGCCTGAGCAATACAATGTGGTGGTGAATACCAATCACCCGTTGGTTAAAGATCTGGTTGCTCAGATGACCAGCGAAACCGTTCTCGAAACACCGGAGACGAAAGAAGGTGAGGAACCTAAAGAAGCCGTGGAAAAGACCGTGTTCACGCTTGCAGGACATGATGCTCGTTTGGCTGAATTGGTTGACCTCGCATTCCTGGCCAGCGGTAAGCTGAAGGGTGAAGCATTGAGCAAATTCGTCGCTCGCTCACTCGAACTTCTCAAGTAGGATTTTCGCCTTCTCAAAAAGGCGCTATTTGTTGCAAAAAGGTTGGAAAATTATTCAATTTCGTGCAAATTGTATAGTTTTCCTCCTTTTTTTATAACAAATAATGCGTTTTTTATATGGTTTTCTTGCATATTTCTTTTTTTTGTAGTATCTTTGCAGCTTGTTACGCATATTATTAAGGAAAACTATGGTACAAAAGAGAAAATCAGTTCGCTTATTCGTCATGTTTTTGATGGCAGTAGCTGTGCTACCGCTGTTCGCACAGACCCCTGTTTCAACGTTGCCATATTTCTGCGGATTTGAGGATGCGCAGGAGAATGCCAATTGGACCCTGAATCGTCGTGGTGGATTGGGTGCTAACATCCCTCTGCCTACCAATTGGACGATTGGTACAGGTGCAAAGCATAGTGGCTATAGAGGCTTGTATGTTTACAATACCAATCCGGATGCTGCCGAATACAATGGCTCCAGCGAGGTGTTAACCGTGGCTGATCGTGAGTTCAGTTTGCCTATCGGTACGTATGATTTGGCACTTGATTGGCGATGCTTGGGTGACTCTGTGAGTGATGCTATCTACGTCTATTGGGTGCCCGCGAGCACCAACATTACTGGTCGTTCTATCAGTACATTGCCTACCGGCGTCACGCCTTTGACCTTCAATGGCAAAAATTTCTTGAGTGGTACTGCCTCTTGGAAACAGGCGATGACTACTGTCAATGTGAATACTAACCAGAACTATAAGTTGGTGATTGTTTGGCGCAATAATGCTACCAATACTTACAACCCTGGTGGCTGTGTGGATAATGTGCAACTGCAGGTACAAGAATCTTCTACTGATTGTTGGCATACTGCAACCAATATTCGTTGGACACAAGGACAGACGTCCGATGTGCTCAGTTGGACGGGTAGGGCTGGCGCTTCATATGATATCTTTTATTGGCTGGAAGGTGCCGTTACTGTCGATTCTGTGATGAATGTGACATCGCGTAATACCAATTTTAGTTATACCTTCCCTCATGGTCTCCTCAATAGTGGTATTTACGGTTTTGCCGTTCGTACTAACTGTGGTGATATGCAGAGTATCCAAAAGGAGTTGCTGAATGTCAAGTCTTTAGGCGATTTCTCAATGATTGCTGAGGCTTGCCCAGAAGTGAACCTGATGGCCAGCCTTGAGATTGATGGTGAGAAATATATGACCCCCTCTTGCGATGAGACGGGTCAGTTCCGTGTGAAACCTACTACTGTTGCCGGTGGTGGTTCTATCGCAGGTTATCGTGTCGATAATCTTGGTTTTGATCAATGTCCTTTCCCTTTCGATTTGGATAGTTTGCCTGCTCAGTTCCGTAATGCGATTACTACGATTACTCGAGACGACTATTGGGATACGCAGTTGATTAATCTCCCGTTTGCCGTATGTTTCTACGATGGTACCTATCGTCAGGCACTTGTGGGTGCCAATGGTATCGTAACGTTCGACCCTTCTATCGCTCCTAACTCTACTTGTGCTTGGAGTTTGACTGGGCAGCCTGATATTCCAAGTACCTCATTCATCTACAAAAACTGTATCATGGGCGTATATCAGGATTATTATCCTGTGCCTGGTTCAGGTGGTAAACAGCAGATTTGGTATGGCGTTTTGGGCGAATGGCCTTGCCGAAAGATGGTCGTTTGCTTCAACGAGGTGCCAATGTTCGCTAACCACAGTACTATCAACTCATCCATGATTGTGATGTACGAAGGTACTAACGTTATTGACGTTTACGTTAAGAAGCGTGATTTGTCTCCTTCTGGTTGGAACGACAACCGTGGTATTATCGGTATTATCAACGCTGACGGTACCGATGGTGTAGCGGCTCCTGGACGTAATACGAGCGATGGTCAGGCAAATGGTCGTGCATGGTCTGCTAACTATGAGGCTTGGCGATTTACGCCATATTCAACGCCTGTATTTGTGTTGAAGTGGTACAAGGGCGCTTTTGCAACTCCTGCCGCTGTTGATGCATATATTGCGGCACACCCCAATGAACATATCGAGTTGGCTGTGGCCGATTCTCTCAATGTGAACAAGGCTGATAGCATCGATGCTGTGACTGTACGTTTGCAATATTCACAATGTAATGGTGATTTCATTGACATTGTTGATTACGCGCGTATTATGTGGCCTCAGACCGATACGATACGTAATGTGGTTCGTGCTTGTCAGGGACGTACCTATAGCGATAATTATATCAATCGTGCTGATTCTACCGGTATCTACAATATCATTATCCCTAACCATATGGGCTGTGATAGTATCTGGTACGAATTGGACTTGACGATGCTCGATAAGGATACGATTTACACCGATACCGTCTTATGTGCGGGACAAATGTTGGATTATGGTGGCATCCGTGTCAGCAAGCCTGGCACATATCCTGTGTCATTCCAGTATTCGGATTGTGATTGCGATTCTGTGACCGAGTTTATTACGTTGAAGACGCTCGAGAATTTGAACGTTCAGTTGCAAAACGATGTAGAGCAGGTTTGTGGTGATGATGTGTCTTTCTCTTTGGGCTATTCGGTGATTGCTGGTCGTGCAGAGAAGTTTGACCTTGTTTATGATCAAAAAGCACGTGCGGCAGGCTTTGTCGACTTGATGGATCAGGAGGTGAAAGATGCTGCTGAGATTGAAATCCCTATCCAAAAGGGAGGACAAACCGAGTATAAGAAACCGGGTACTTATTCTGCAAAACTTACTTTCTTTGATCGCAGCGAATGTACCAATCAGGAGTTTGATATTCAGTTCGATGTGCTATTCCCTTCTTCTGTGATTTATCAGCGCTGGGATGACGTACTCTCGATTTATGGATTCGATTTCAATGGTGGCTATCGTTTCAATGGCTTCCAGTGGATGAAGGATGGTCAGTATCTCGAAGGTGAGACCAAGTCGTACTACTATGCGGCCAGCAAGCTTAATCTCTCGTCTGAGTATCAGGTATTGCTGACCGATGAAAATGGTAATCAGATTCTGACTTGTCCGTTCGTTCCGGAACCTTCGGATGTGCCTGTAGGTGTTGCGCCAAGTACAATCCGCGTTGGTGAACAGACTCGCATAACGGTTCCTGAAGATGCTAAAATGGTGATCTATAGCACTTCTGGTAACCAGATGAGAAGTGAACAATTGGCGGCTGGTAGCACCATGATTGACGTGCCATCTGTTGCTGGTATGTACATTATCCGCGTAGAGATGACGGAGGGTGCGCGTAGTTTCCGTATTACTGTAACCGAATAATCTTGTGAAAATGAAGAAATATATACACATTCATTTGGTGCTGCTTTTTGCACTACTATTGGTAATGCCTGCTGGTGCCGCTACGAAGAAGAAAGCGGGCCGATACTTTGATACCCACCTGATTGATGTGTGGGGTGGAGCAGGTTATTCTGGATTGCTTAACAACTATCAGCAGAGTTATCCTTTATATGGTGCCCAGTTCACTCCAAGTTTTGTCGGTGGTGGCGGCGGTATTATCGGTTTTGGTTACGAGTATAGATACAAGAAATTCTTGCTGAATGTCGGCCCTGAATTTCGTATCTTCTCTTCACAAGACAATATCGTCTTTGATAAGCAGTTGTTGGGTACACGTAGTGACTATTCGTCTATGACCCAGAACTATCAGTTTGATAAACTTGCCGAAACGCAAATTTTGGGACAGGTTATGTTGCCTATCATGTTTGGTGCATCTTTTGACAAGTTCTATTTCATGGCTGGTGGAAAGGTCGGTTATACATTAGTGCATAATTGGAATCACAAGGGTGTTTTGACTACTTCTGTCAAGGATAACATGGCGTATGATCCCGAGTGGAATGACCTGCTTGCTCACTACAACTATACCGATAAGTTTCAAAATCACCCATTGAATCAGGCTGCCTTGAAAGGCTCTAATCCTTTTGGTTTGGATTTTGCGGTGTCTGCCGAAATCGGTATTAACCTGGACCGCATTGTCGGTTCTAGCCTCCGTGGTAAGGCAAAGAAAGGAAAGGGAAAGAAAAAGGCTGCTATGCCTGCTGTTCCAGGAGCTCCTGCTGAGAAGCAGAAAACTTTCCCACAGCATTTCCGCTTGGCTCTTTTTGCTGATTATGGCTTAAACAACCTCAATATCTTTAATGCTGAAAATGTGAACAAACTGGTCAACATTACACCGGCTTCTGACTTTGATGGTGGTATTGTTGCCACAAGTTCGTTACACCAGACCGAATCGGCTAAAGATCAGCGACTTAATAGTTTGTTGGTCGGTGTTAAGGGTACATGGTTGTTGCAGCTCAATCAACCACCTGGACGTAAGCCTGCTAAGCCACAATTGTTGGTGACTGTATATGATGAAACGTCAGAAACGGTGGTACCTATGGAGCAAACTGCTGTCAAAGTGCAGAGCTTGGAGATTAATAAGAAGACCAAGAAAATGCGCAAGCCAAAAGCTTTCACTACCAACAAGGATGGTGTTATGCTCAAAGCGTTTACTGCCGGTGATTACAATGTTTGGGTGGAGAAAGCAGGATATTTCCCATGTGATACTGTCCTCAATTATGAGTTGTTGGTACCACCTATTCCTGTCAATCGTCGTGAAAAACCGGCGCCTCAGCGTCTCGACTTCTATCTGACTGAAATTCCGGTATGGAATGTGTCTGTAATCGATTCTAAGACCGGCGCACCGATGTATGCCAATATCCATATGGAAAGTGATTATCCGGGCGTTTTGGATACGTTGATTGAGGTGGTAAACAATCCGACTACGTTTGTCTTTGATAAGAAACAGTACGTCCGTCAGACCTATCAACTGCATCTCTATCAGGAGGGATATTATCCGTGTGACACGATTCTCTCTGGTGCCGAAATGTATGGTCATAGCGTTTATTACATGAAACCGATTGAGCCTATCAAGCGTGTCTTTATCCTCAATCATATGTATTTCGCGGTGGACAAGACCGACATCTTACCTACATCAGAAGAGGATTTGCAGACATTGTATGATTTCTTGACCGAGTATCCTACGGCCGTGATTCGCATCGTCGGTCACACCGACTCTACGGGCTCAGATGCTTACAATATCCGTCTCTCGCGTGGCCGTTCGGCTAGTGTAAAAGCAGAGATGGTGAAACGTGGTATCGATCCTGATCGCATCGAAACAGATGGTCGTGGCGAGCGTGAACCTATCGATACAAACAGCACTCCTGAGGGCCGTCAAAACAACCGTCGTGTAGAAATTCAAGTTCTTAGTGAGTAATCTGTTACTCGCTCTAAAATACTGAATATGAAGCGTTTATTCTTATTGATAACGATTTGTGTTGCGTCAGCGAATATCTCTCTGGCGCAGCATTATATCTCTCTTTCCGGACAGGTCGGTGAGCATACTTGGTTCGGTAATATCCCCTGTGCGCAATATGCCAGTTTTGGATATGCTGGAGGCTTGGGTGTCAACTACGAATTGAAGTATTATCACTTCCTGCTCTCTACGGGTGTTCATGCCAATATTTCACGTTCGTCATTCAAGTCGCAAAACGATTTTGCATTTGGTGTGCCTTATGATGGTGATGCTTACGAGCATGGTAGTGCCGGTAAACTGGACTCTATTGGCAACGAGTTTATCTATAACTATACGTTCTACAATCGTCAGGATCAGTACACCAATCTGGAGTTACAAGTGCCTGTGATGTTTGGTGGACAATGGAATAATTTTTATTTCCTCTTGGGCGCCAAATTGAGCTCACACACGTTGTGGGGACAGTGGAATAGTGTTGCGTTATTCAATAGTCGTGGTATTTATGATAAAAACTTCACGCCTTTCGAAAATTTGGAAGAGTATGGTTTCTTCCGTGACGCAACCACGCCTAAGTTCAAAGAACAGTATAGTATCATTGACGAATTTAATAAGGATGCGAATACAACCAAGGCGCGCGAATCGGCTAGGTTTAATTGGAATGTGTTGGCATCGCTCGAGTTGGGTTACACGTCAGATAATTTGGAGTCGTTTTCTCCTAAATCACACAAGGTGATGCACTATCGTTACCGCATAGGTGCATATCTTGATTATGGCGTTTTGGATGGCTTTGCAAATTTGCAAAAATCGGCTACTGTTGCACCTGAATATGACTACACAAAGCCTGCAATTATGCGTGACAAATTGGTGCTCAACAGCCTTGTTGCATCTGATGAACGCAAGCATAGAGCAGATGGTACTCCGACCTCTATTCACCCTATTCAGCTCGGTGTCAAGTTCACATTTATGTTCCAAATGCCGCAGAAAAAACCTTGTCCTTTCTGCAAGGAAATGCACAAGGCTGTGCGTACTAGCAAGAAAAATGCGAAGCCTATTGAGAACTGATTTATTCTGGTGAATAATTATTCGCTGATAACCATAATTATGCTAAAAGTGATATTTTGGGAGACAAAATGTCACTTTTTTGTTTTTTTTCTTGCATAATTGATGTTTTTTTACTAATTTTGTGCGCTTTTTTCTTATGGTTGTATGAACTGTGCCGTTCATGCATCCGTTTTTTGCATTTCATGCGTGCGCACGAGAGCACGTGTACGTGGTAAATCCTGTGGGTGTCTGTTCCGTCTTTGATGTAAACGGGGAATTTATAGAATGCCTCTTTAATCCGTGGAATTTTGGCGCACAATTAAATCGTTGATCGAAATATGAATGTTATGAAAAATATACGGTATTATCTGTCAGGTTTGTTTTTGATGGCTTCGTTGATGAGTTTTTCTGCTCCGGCGTTGCCAACCTATTTTTGTAATTTTGAGGATGGAGTTGAGAATGCCCAGTGGATGTTCTTTAATGCTACGAATGTGTTCCCTATGACGTGGAAGGTGGGTACATCTGCACATGCTTCCGGAAATCAATCGTTGTATTCGACCAAAATCAATGAGTTGGATTCGGATACCCGTAGTTGGGCGAAGAATGGCGGTTTTACTGTCTCTGCTTACCGCAAGATGACGCTGACCCCGGGTACATATCAGGTGTCGATTGATTACTATGCTCCTCAGGAAATGGTTTCGGTGGCTCTGGTGCCGGCTGACACATTGACCAGCATGCAGATTAAGACCAACTCTGGAGCTGGTTATGCTTCCATCATCGATGTGGCCAATATTCCTGGCTTGACCAACTTAAAGAAAGACTATTGGGCACATGCTACAGGTGACGTGGTTATTCCTAATACCAGCACATCTACTAATTACCTTCTCGTTGTGACCTATCGTTCGCAAGGTACGGCCCGCGAATTTGGTGCAGCGGTTGATAATATCGAGGTGGTAAAAAAGCAGTTTGATGAGACCGCTTGTGACTATCCGGTCAAGCGTCAGGATTTTAGGGTGGATTTGGAAGCCGGTTTCGCTGTTCTGACTTGGACTGGCAATGCTGACCAGTACGAGGTGGGGTACTACAACAACGAAAATGTTTTGGAATATGCTGTCGTGCCTGCTTCTGGCGAAGATCTGGAGCGTTTCGAGATTTCTTTGGAGAACTTGCCTGAAGGGCTCTATCATTTTATGGTACGTGCGGCAGATACACAGTGTGGCAGCAAGAGCGCTTGGACGTACAAATACAACAAACTTGTTTATGACCCATCCGATCACTGTATCGATTACCTCAATTTTGATGCCATAGGTGTTCGTTGCGAATCGGGCAACTTAGGTAGTACGACCGATGCGTTAGGTGTTGGTATTCCGGGAGCTGTGGATTTTGGCTATGAGGCGATAGAGAGTCGTCACACTATCCACTATCTGCCTAATGAACGTGACCCTCGAACCAACAATCAGTTGCCTACCGTTCCTGAAGGTGCATTCGCTTCCGTTCGTTTGGGTAACTGGGAAATCGGAGCTGAGTGGGAAAGTATTTCCTACACCATTCACGTGGATGATAATGTGGGTGTATTGCTTCTCCGATATGCTTTGGTGCAAGAGAATCCTGCTCATGGACGCAATGAGCAACCACGTTTTGACTTGAGAATTACTAATGAGGCTGGACAACTGCTTGCCGGTGATTGTGGCGTTGTCGATTTGCGCCCACCATCAGATGGTGGCGCCGGCGATGGCAATTGGCACACTATTGGCTCGGGCTACAGCATGATCCAGTGGCGTGATTGGACTACATTGGGTATCAATGTGCGCGACTATATCGGTCAGACTATCAAGATTAAGATTGTCAATGCCGATTGTTCGCAATCTGGACACTTTGGATATGGTTACTTCGTCCTTGATTGTTCTAAGGGTGAGATTGAGGGACAGACCTGTGGCGACAAACCGCGTGAATTGGTTGTAGATGATGGATTCCTCTATCGCTGGTATGTGCCTTCCGAGCCGAATCATGTCTTTGCACCTGATCAGGATCCTACCTCTCGCTCGCTTGACAATA
>JAKSNQ010000049.1 GCA_024399615.1 Paludibacteraceae bacterium
TTCTCCATCAGGATTGCCTTGCAGGTGTCGCAACCACAAGCCTCACAAAGAGCTACAATCTTAGGAGCAATTTCCTTGGTAACTTTCGCATCATCCTTGTTCTCGATCCACTGAGTAAAGAGCGCCTTGAGTTCGTCAGAGCACTTTTCGCACTCGAGACCTTCCTTCATAAGTTTCTCCAGACGAAGTTTCATCTTCTTGTTGGCAATTGCCATACCGAGACCGAACTCGCAGAAGTCCTCGAACAAAGAGTTAGCCCATGCAGGACCTTGACCCTTCTCGTTCTTGGTATAAGGAGTAGAAGGAACAGAACCGGAATAGATAGAGGTACAGCCGGTAGCATTAGCTACGATTTGACGATCACCAAAGAGTTGAGCGATCAACTTAACGTATGGAGTCTCACCACAACCTGAGCAAGCACCAGAGAACTCAAACAAAGGAGTAGCGAACTGGCTGTTCTTAACATTAGAAGTGATGTCTACGAGATCTTGCTTAGACTTAACGTTCTCTACGCAGTATTGCCAGTTAGCAGCCTCCTTGAGTTCGCCTTCCAGGTCAACCATCTTGAGAGCCTTGCCGGTCTTAGGATTACCAGGACATACGTCCACGCAGTTACCACAACCCAGACAGTCCATTACACCGACCTGAATGCGGAACTGCATACCCTTCATAGCTGCAGGAGCCTTCATTTCAATCTTGTCTGCGTTGAGGCCGGCTGCCTCCTTCTCATCCATAACGAATGGACGGATACAAGCGTGAGGACAAACGTATGCACACTTGTTACATTGGATACAGTTAGCTGCCTCCCAAGTAGGAACAAATGCAGATACACCGCGCTTCTCAAATTTAGCAGTACCGGCATACCAGGTTCCATCCTCGATTCCCTTGAAAGTAGAAACAGGGAGGAGATCACCGTCCTGAGCGTTGATTGGGCGAACGACCTTGTTGATGAAGTCATCACCATCGGTGTAAACCTTTGGTTGCTCCTCGAGCTTAGACCAAGCAGCATCAATATCAAGCTTCTTGTACTCATTACCACGGTCAACAGCAGCATAGTTCTTGTTAACAACGTCCTCACCCTTCTTGCCATAAGACTTCACGATGAAGTGCTTCATCTCCTCTACGGCCTTCTCAACAGGGATGACCTCTGTGATACGGAAGAATGCAGACTGGAGGATGGTGTTGGTGCGGTTGCCCAAACCAATCTCCTGAGCGATCTTGGTTGCGTTGATATAGAATACGTTGATCTTATGATCAGCGAAGTATTTTTTAACCTTATTAGGCAGGTTCTTAACGAGTTCCTCACCATCCCACATGGTGTTAAGCAGGAAGGTACCACCATCCTGAAGACCACGGGTCACATCGTACATTTGGAGGTAAGCCTGTACGTGGCAAGCCACAAAGTTAGGCGTAGTTACCAAATAAGTAGAGTGGATAGGTTGATCACCGAAACGGAGGTGTGAGCAGGTGAAACCACCTGACTTCTTTGAGTCATAAGAGAAGTATGCCTGGCAATACTTATTGGTTGACTCACCGATGATCTTCACAGAGTTCTTGTTTGCACCTACGGTACCATCTGCGCCCAAACCATAGAACTTAGCTTGGAAGAGTGAAGCATCACCCATAGCGATTTCCTCGCCAACTGGGAGAGAAGTAAAGGTTACATCGTCGGTGATACCTACTGTGAAGTGATTCTTAGGCTGTGGCAAAGCGAGGTTCTCATAAACAGCCACCATCTGAGCAGGAGTGGTATCGTTTGAACCAAGACCATAACGACCACCTACGACAACGAGCTTATCGAGCAAACCGAGTTCGCTAAGTGCATCCTTAACATCGAGGTAGAGTGGTTCTCCATTTGCACCTGGCTCCTTGGTACGATCAAGCACACAAATACGCTTAACGGTTGCAGGCAAAGCCTCCTTGAGATATTTGAGAGAGAATGGACGATAGAGATGTACATTGATCATACCGATCTTCTCACCCTTCTTGTAGTCGATAACCTCACGAAGTGCCTCACAGCAAGAACCCATAGCGATAACTACGTTCTCTGCATCTGGAGCACCATAGTATGAGAATGGACGATATTTGCGGCCGATGACTGCAGACACCTTGTCCATATAGTCGCTAACGATATCAGCAACTGCATCGTAATAAGGATTGCAGCTCTCACGATGAGCGAAGAATACATCTGGGTTCTCTGCCATACCACGCATTACAGGGCGCTCTGGAGAGAGAGCACGCTCGCGGAATTCCTTCAGAGCCTCCTGATCAACCAGCGGCATGAGCATTTCCTGGTCAACTACCTCTACCTTATTATATTCGTGTGAAGTACGGAAACCATCGAAGAAGTTGAGGAATGGAACACGAGACTTGAGGGTTGCCAAGTGAGCCACACCGGCCAAGTCCATAACTTCCTGTACAGAACCTTCTGCCAACATAGCAAAACCGGTCTGACGGCAAGACATAACGTCCTGATGGTCACCAAAGATACACAAAGCATGAGAAGCGAGTGTACGAGCAGATACGTGGAATACACAAGGCAGGAGCTCACCTGCAATCTTGTACATGTTAGGAATCATCAGAAGAAGACCCTGAGAAGCAGTAAACGTGGTGGTTAGTGCGCCTGCTTGCAATGAACCGTGAACAGCACCTGCGGCGCCACCTTCTGATTGCATTTCCTGCACCAATACGGTCTCGCCGAACATGTTCTTACGGCCCTGAGCCGCCCACTCATCAACGTTCTCTGCCATTGGAGATGACGGAGTGATAGGATAGATAGCAGCCACTTCGCTGAACATATACGCAATATGCGCAGCAGCGGTGTTACCATCACATGTCATAAATTTCTTTTCTGCCATAATGAATGATTAAAAAAAGTTGTTTTTATATTGTTTTTTGTTTTATTTCTTAATAGAGGAACCCGAACAGCCACAATGGAATCTGGTTCTGCTGCACGGTCTGTTCGGTATTACCCACCGCGGTCAAACGCATGCTGGTTCGTGAAGGCATATTGGCCGTCACATCAAAGTAATGCTTGTTATCTACCAGAAACATAGCGGTATGCTCGGTTGCATTTATCTTGTGATTGCCATGCAGAGCATTGTAGAAGAATGTCTCTGCCAAAGTCTGCTGCGAAATCGTTCGTTCACCGGCTGCAAAGGCGATGTTTGTATTCTGCAGATAAACGCGGTTGGGCTTAGCAGGCCAAGAGCGATCTTTCGAATAGAGCAGATTGAGCAGACGAGCGTCCTTGAGGTACTTGATATAGTTCATCGTTGTTGCACGGCTCATCTCGATATGATCGGCTAGCGAACTGACATTGAGCGTGCAGGGTGACTCCACCAATAGTACGTGCAACAGTTGCTTTATCTTTGACAAGTAAGGGATATCTATCATGCGAATCATCAGAATATCCACCTCCAACATCATATTGATAGTCTTGAGCAAATTCTCCGAAAAATTGCGATTCTCCAAATAGAATGGATAATAACCGTGATGCAGATAGTCCTGAAAATACCAAAGTGGGTGAACTTTCTCGCAAATTCGCTTTGCTATGGTTGGATAATCTGCCAAAATTTGTTCAAGAGTATAGGACGGGAAAGAAGTGCCGGCTTGCAGGTTGATGTACTCACGGAATGAAAAGCCACGCAGGTTATACATCTTCACGATGCCATTCAGGTCGGGATTTTCTTCGGTCAGACGCATCACGGGGCTCGCTGAGAAGATAATGTGAAGATTTGGGTAAAGCAAGTAGCATTCTCTCAACTCCTTCGACCAATTCAAATATTTGAATGTTTGATCCAGAAGCAAGGTACGTCCACCTGCTTTCACAAACTCGTCTGCAAATTCCAATAACGAGTGATCGGTAAAATACAGGTTGTTAAAATTAACGTACAAGCATGCGTTTGACTGTCCGAATTTCTCTTTAGCATACTGAAGGAGGAAGGTCGTTTTACCTACACCTCTGGACCCCTTCATTGCTATCAGGCGATCAGACCAGTTAATCTCGTCCATCAGGTTACGACGGACGGGGGCATTTACGTGCTCAACAAGGTATTTGTGGGTTTGATAAAAAGTTGCTAACATAGGCATTTTTCCCTAATGATGTCTTTTTCAACAAATCAGGGTGCAAAGTTAATAAAAATAAATGAAATTTGCAACATTTAGTTTGCATTTTTCTTATTTTTTTACTCTATTTGCATTATTTTTTGCAAAATCTGCCCATGTTTTGCATTTCGATCCCGCAGATATAGGTAAACCGAGCTGTAGATAATGACAGTAGGCAATGCCTAAGGCATCGGTCGCATCCAACTTTTTGGGCATGTCCTCCGGAGCTATGTGCAAATAGCGTTGAAGCATACCGGCCACCTGCTCTTTGCTCGCATGACCATTGCCTGTTACGGCCATCTTTATCTTCATCGGAGTGTACTCGTTGATTGCCAAATCACGCGACAAAGCCGCAGCAATTGCCACACCTTGACCATGCGCCAACTTCAGCATCGTCTGCACATTCTTATCCACAAACTGCGTCTCGATTGCCAGTTCCGTAGGATGATAAAGGTCTATCAATTCTTGTACCTTAAAAAAAATGCGTTGCAGCTTCTCATAGTGCGAATCCAATTTGTGCATATCCAGCACATCATAAGTCACAATACTGACTCGAGAACCGGCCGTATGCAACAACGCATAACCCATGTAGGTCGTACCTGGGTCAATGCCTAAAATCAGATGTTCTGCTACGTATTTATCCAACATAATCGAAAACGTTGCAAAGTTAGTTGAGGCCCAATTGCATTAGGGCATCAGCAGTCAGATTGGCCGATGGATAATTTATCGAGTCGGTCACAGAAACACGCTTTTTCATCACAAACACATCGCCGGGTTGGATATGTTCTGTGAGCGAATAACCCAATATCTCGCGCTTTTCGATACGAATGGGAGACTGATCGATTATTTGTCCATTTTTCCACAACGAAAAACGCATTGCATAAGCCACCTGAGCCGATGATGCACGAGCTTGAAGCCACATCATTGCACGATCTCTATCTACTTGCGAATCAACAGGATACCAATCCTCGTCAGGCGTTTGAGACGAGATAAGTGACAGGAACGAAATCGGTCCCTCATAATCCAATGAACATACCTCAAATTCCACCTCTATCAAATGTGAATTTGACGCTGACAACCGACGCTGAGCACGCACCCGTAGCGTTTGTCCGATAGGCGAACAAACCAACATACTACGTTCTAGCAGAGGTTCATCACGATGCAAACAACGATAAAACTCCTGCACTTGCCAAGTAGCCAAATCCAAACGATTCTCATGCAAACGAATCGACACCGTCGAAAGCGTAGGAAGAGCCTGAGCAATACCACGCAGATAGGTACTGTTTTCTTGTGGTTGGGAAAAATACTCCTCAACAAAGGCGCCCTGCGACAAATAACCATTCGTCAAAGCCAATTGGCGTTGCAGTTCCAACTCTCGCTCCAGCACAAATGCTTTCTGCTCGATTTTCCAAGGTGAATATGTCAACATCTTACTAAATAAATATCATCGGGTTGTCTCTCGAACGATAAGGTCTGAAGGCACCACGGTCAGACGCGGTGAGGCCTCTTGTTGATCACCTTCAAGGCGACCTAATAGCGCTTCCACCGCCAGGCGTCCAATTCGACGACCATACTGTTCCACGGTAGTCTGCATAGGATCCGTATGCACAGTCAGCTTATCGTTGGAGAAACCACAAACCGACAGTTGATCTGGCACACGCACGCGCTTCATTTTCGCAACATACACCACCCCATCAGCCATATTGTCAGAAGTACAAAATATAGCATCCGGACTATTGCTCGTACCCAATATCGCTGAGGCATTATGGATAGCTTCCTCACGGCTGGCACAACGTACAACAGCACCATCATGCACCGTCAATCCGTAATGCTCCAACGCCTCACGATAGCCACGTTCGCGTTCCGACACGGGCGGAGTCACCAATACTGAAGAAAACATTGCGATGTGCTTGCAACCCGTTTGAATCAGGTATTCAACGGCCTGAAAAGCACCATGATAATCATCTGAGATAATTTGATCACATGTCACAGGCGAACGTCTGTCCACCAGCACCAGTGGTATTCCACTGTCCAGCACATCGTCATATGCCGCAAAATCAGTTGTCAACTTCGTAGGACAGGCGATAATACCTGCCACCCGAGAATTACACAACATCTGCAGACATTGCAGTTCACGTTCGGGTTCCTCGTTCGTACGGGCTATAAGGATATTATACCCCGCCTCATTAGCCGCCTTTTCCGCACCTGCCAAAATGGTCGAAAAGAACCAATTGGTCAGGTCGGGCAGAAGCACTCCTATTGTAGTATTTTTCTGCGTACGTAGCGAAGAGGCCAATTGATTGGGACGATAGTGGTGCTCACGCGCATAAGTCACCACCACACGCTTGGTCTCATCCGAAATATCGGGATGATTCTGCAGCGCACGCGACACAGTTGATATCGAGTAACCTAACTCGCGCGCTATATCTTTTATCGTAATGGTGCTCATCTGTTGTTATTCATCTATCAGGTACACATCCTCGCCGTCTGCATGCATCAGGTAGCGCTCACGAGCCAACTGTTCCAGCGCTTCCGGATCATCCAACACCTGCAACTGTTGCTGCGTCTCATCTATCATCTTATTATATTCCCGCAATTGCGCTTCTTTTTGCCTGTAATCCACATGCATTTTTATGCGATTTATCAACGAATGTTCGCCACAGCATGTCAGCAGTACCGCAAACACAAAACAGGTTACTACGTACTTGTTTATCAAACAGTTACGCATTTTTTGCCAAATAAAATTCCAATCAGGTTTCATACTTATATTTATTTTTTCCGCAAAGGTACTGAAAAAAAATGAATCCTGCAAAGATTTTAGGAAAAAAAAGCAAAATATTTGCATATGTCAGAAAAATGTAGTATCTTTGCACCCTAATTTATCACGCGCACACATGAGAAGACTCTTTTATACAAATATTTTACTACTGATATTTAGCCTGACTGTTTTGGCGCAGACACACATTCTGTTTGACGACACACAGAACTGGACTACGGCGCAACTCCAACAGTACGTTGGTCAGACGGTCATTTTTGACCAACCGGTCTATATCTGCAACAACTACCGTGGAGTGATGACGGCATCGCTGCATCGCCAGATGTCGCCTACCAATCAGGCATTACCCCTCAGCGCAGAATACAACCAACTCGTCAGCGCTCAGTCCACCGAGACTTTCACACTCACGGGATTCAATGCCGGCAGCGACCGAATGGGGCAGGTCATCTACGGCCTGCACGCCACTATCACCGCGCGCAACCAGGTAGCCTACATCTCAAGCGAACGCATCTACGGCACACGTGCCGACATCGAGAGCGGAATACCCGATGTCGACATGGTCATCGAGGACGACACCATCGTACAGCACGACCTGCTCGTTTGTGCCGCTAATCTGGAGTATTATCTGGTACAGAACTTGGGAACCGGATATGGTCCTGATGATGTTGCGTCACACCAGCGTCAGCGCCAGAAAGTATCGAAAGCCATGGCGAAAATCAACGCCGACATTTACGGCTTTGTTGAAGTGGAACAGGGACAAGCCGCATTGGCCGAAATCGCACAGGATCTCACAGCCAACACGGGGCGTCACTTTTCCTACATCGACGATGGCGGACGTGCCAGCGGTTCATACACCAAGTCTGGTTACGTCTATTGTGACCAGGTTGTTACCCCATACGGAACCTTGCGCGAGAACAACACCGGCGTCAATAACCGAAAGAAAATGCAGGCGTTTGACGTCATCGCTTCCGGCGAACGCTTCATCTTCTCCATCAACCACTTCAAGGCTAAGTCGGGCACAGCATCGGGCCTGGATGCCGACCAACACGACGGACAAGGCACATTCAACTACGCTCGTACCACCGAGGCCAAATCGGTAGTGAGAGCTTATCAGGACAATAGTTCGTTCTATTCCGACAACGACATCCTCATCATGGGCGACCTCAATGCGTATGCAAAAGAGGACCCCATCCAGGAGTTCATTCGTTCGGGCATGACCGACCTGCATCGCCATTTCCATGCAGATTCGTCATACTCATACACATTCCATGGGCAAGCTGGTTATTTGGACCACGCAATCTGCAACAGCACCATGCTGGCACAGGTCACGGGTATGGCGGCATATCACGTCAACTCCGACGAGTCCGACGACTACACATACGACAAGTCATCCGACATCTCCATGTTCCGATACTCCGACCACGACCCCATCCTGGTTGGACTGAAAATGGGTGCTTCGTTGCATTTCTCGTCCAACGAAGAAGTGGATATCAACAACGTCAAGATGAGCTATAGCGACGGAACGATTACCATCAAAAACAGTATCAGCAACCAGTCGCCTTATGCTCATTATGCCATCTACACCCTTGATGGACGCCTGCTCTCAGACGGTCATATCCTTAGTGAGCAATTCAACATTGACTGCTGGCTGCCTTCCGGGATATATATCATCAACGTGTACGCCGGCAACAACGTCCTGCGCGAAAAAATACTCGTAAGATAATCTCTGCTCAACTATACGCATTATGTCACAACAACTCTCACTTTTCGACGATTTTGCACCTGCTTTGAGTGAAAAAGACGAGATTCTCGCACTCAGACGCGAACTGGAAGAGGCCAACTACCAGTACTATGTCTTGAGTCAGCCCACTCTTACAGACCGCGAGTTCGATGAAAAAATGCATCGCCTGGAAGCACTCGAGGCCCTGCATCCCGAGTTGTATGACCCTGCATCACCTTCACAACATGTTGGCAGCGATTTAAGCACACCATCTTCACAATCAGAAACTCCAAAATCCGACAACAGGTCTTCAAGCCGTCTTCAAGCCGTCTTCAAGCCGTCTTCATCAGGTCTTGATTTTGTGGATTCGGAAGCAAAAAAACAGACCGGTTTTGAGCAGGTACAGCATCGTTATCCTATGCTCTCGCTCAGCAACACTTATTCCGAAGAAGAAATACGGCAATGGCTGGACCGCGTGTACAAAGGTTTGGAGGGGCAAACCGACGTGGAGATTGTTTGCGAACTCAAGTACGATGGTCTGAGCATCTCACTTTGGTATGAGAACGGCCGACTTACTCGTGCACTTACACGTGGAGACGGACAAAAAGGGGACGATGTGATTGCCAATATTCTCACCATCCCATCCATCCCACATCAGGTAGAGGGAGAACCTGCAACATTCGAGATTCGAGGAGAAGTGCTACTGCCGTGGCAAAACTTTGAGCGCATCAATCGTCAGCGCGAGCAGGACGAAGAACCTCTTTTCGCCAACCCTCGTAATGCCGCCAGCGGAACTCTCAAATCGCTTGACCCCAACGTTGTGCGCGAGCGAGGACTTGATGCATATCTCTATTACGTCCTTGGCGAAAACCTCGAAGGAGCGACCCATTACGACCGACTCATGTCTGCGCGACAACGAGGATTCCATATATCCGACGCCATACGTCTGTGTCATTCTGTGGACGAAGTGATGGATTTCATCCATTTCTGGGACACCGAGCGTCGCAACCTACCCGTCGCAACCGATGGCGTTGTACTCAAAGTCAACAGCCTGAAGCAGCAGGACATACTCGGGTTCACGGCCAAAACCCCACGATGGGCCATCGCATTTAAGTTTGAAGCAGAGAAGCAATGCACACGCCTCAACAGCGTCAGTTATCAGGTTGGCCGTACTGGTGCCATCACACCCGTAGCGAACCTTGATCCTGTACAATTGAGCGGCACGGTTGTTAAGCGGGCAACACTCAACAACGAAGACTTTATACGTTCACTCGACTTGCACGAAGGTGACTACGTCTGGGTTGAAAAAGGAGGAGAGATTATACCTAAAATTACGGCTGTCAACGTCGAAAAAAGAGACAGCAACAGTCCCCTTTCTCCTATTCATTTCCCCACCATTTGCCCGGAATGTGGAGCACCTCTTGTTCGCATCGAAGGCGAAGCTGCATGGCGCTGTCCTAACGAAGCGACCTGTCCTCCTCAGCAAAAGGGGAAATTAGAGCACTTTGTTGCACGCAAGGCCATGAATATCGACGGCCTCGGCAGCGAAACCATTGACTTGTTCTACGAGCAGGGATGGCTACGCAATATCGCTGACATATACGCCCTTACGGCCGAACAAATAGCACCTCTTACCGGATTTGGCGACAAGTCTGCCGAACGAATCATACAAGGTATTCAGCTCAGCAAACAGGTTCCTTGGCCACGAGTTCTTTTCGCCATCGGCATACGATTGGTGGGCGAGACAACTGCTAAAAAACTGGCCAAGCGTTTTCATTCTGTGCAATTGTTGCAAGAAGCCTCATACGATGACCTCATCGCCGTCGAAGATGTAGGAGACGAGATTGCAAAAAACATCATCGCTTTCTTCCTCAGTCCCGACAATCAGGCCATCATACAGCGATTACAGGAAGCCGGACTGCAGATGATCGGAACAGCTGCACCCACTTCTGACAAACAGGGACCACTCGCCGGACTCAGTATCGTCATTTCCGGCACGTTCAGCCGACACAGTCGGGACGAGTACAAGGAAATGATTGAACAATACGGTGGGAAGAACGTGGGTAGCGTCAGCGCCAAGACATCTTTCATCCTGGCAGGAGACAATATGGGACCCGCAAAACTGGAGAAAGCAGAGAAGTTGGGCGTCAAACTGCTCAGCGAAGACGAGTTTTTAAGTATGATACAATGAACATAAAAGAGACCATATTTCGATTTATTGCCAAACGGCAGCAGAAGCAGCCACGCCAAGCCGTGTACCGCGATTACCAGTCCGTGCAAAGCGTCCTCATCCTTTTTGAGAGCGAAGTGCGAGAACTGAATGTCCAGGCGAAAGCACTTGTCAAGCAGCTGCAAGCCGACGGCAAAGAGGTCACAGCGTGGGGGTATATCGACCGCAAAAAAGCCACATCGGGAGTTTTGGCCAACTACAGGGTATTGGGACAGTCGGACTACAATCTATGGGGATTACCAAACGAGAACGAACGACAGGATCTGCTCGCACAGCACTACGATTTGCTCATTGACCTCAACACGCATCAATTGCTTCCTCTCCGTTATCTGGCTCTCTATGCCGATGCGGATTTCAAGGCCGGTTTACAAACCGAGAAACCATGGCTCGCCGATTTTATGATTAGCATTACTGACGAAGACCAGTTGGAGAACCCCGCCTTCCTCTTCGATCAAATCATATACTACCTCAAGACTGTCAAGTCCGTTGCTATACCACAACAACCGGAGGACAACGACACCGAAAAATAAACATCATTATGATAGAACTACTCAAATATTGCCTGCCGGCACTCATCGTATTGTTTGCCACATGGCTTATACTTTACAAATTGCTGAAAGAGGAGCGTGAAAAGCGCCAGTTTCAACTCTTGCGCGACACGCAAAAAGAGGTGACCCCCATTCGTCTGCGCGGTTACGAACGGCTGAGTCTTCTGCTGGAGCGCACTACGCCTCAGCAATTACTTCGGGACTTGGACGTAGCGGGAATGTCCGTGCGTGAATTGCAAATTGTGCTCATGAAGGCCATTCGGCTGGAGTTTGATCACAATCTTTCACAACAAATATACGTCTCTGATGCCACATGGGATGCCATCCGTCTCGTACAGGAAGAGATGCTCAGTTTTGTAACATCTGGTGCAGAGCAATTTCAGCCGGGCGATCCGGCATTGCCGTACGCACAAATGCTCATTACTGCCTACGACTCCAACGGAGAAACACCTACTCAGATTGCACAACGACGACTACGCGACGAGGCCAGAAGCCTGCTTTCATAAAGACAACACTCATAAGGAAACATCCTATAGCTTTCATGTAATGAAACATCCTATAGCATTCATATTACTTCTCACCATCGTCACCATGTTCGGCAGTTGCAGTTCCGATACGAAATGCCGCCAAAACATGAACGTGACCATGGGCGTCACCATTGAAGCCGATTCGCTGACAGAGGTCGATGGTGTGCTACAACATACACACTATACCTCTATTCCCAACCTGAAAATATGGGGATTGGGCACCGACTCGCTCATCGCGAATGGAAACACATCGGTCAGCAAACTGCAAATGCCGCTCAAAAAAGACGTGGACCAATGCGCATTTGTCTTCAATTACTATGGGGTAAACGACACGCTCATCTTTGATTACACGCGCGATGTACAACTCGTTTCCATGACTTGCGGTTGTGCTGTCTTGGCCAATATCAGCCAGATACATACGCAATCCGCTTTGCTCATCGATTCTATACGTATCCTCAACGCTGCTGTTTCTACCATCCGAGAGGACAACGTCACCATATACATCCACAAACCATAAATGACAACAACCCATACAACCATTAATACGGCCTCGGCCTCACAATATATTGCATTTGAAACGACTACTACACATATTTATCTTCCTGCTTGCCGGCACTTTGGCACATGCACAGTTTAGTTTTCCCGGAGGAAACATGGGCAACTCCTCGTCGTCAAACGAGAAAAAAGAAGAACCAAAGGAGAGTTTGAAAGACTCGGTCTGCTATCAGGGGCTCAACTTCAAACTGGACATCGGCAACGCTGCCTTCATGGCCTTAAAAAGCAAAGGGGCTACGCAGCAGTACGAGCTGGCAATGAACGTGAACTTGTACAAGCGATTCTACCCCACCCTTGAATTGGGATACGCATGGTCCACCGATCATGCTGAGGCGGGTAACTACTGGGGAACTGGTGGTTTCATGCGACTGGGTTTGGATATTAATCCACTCCGGAAAAACCGCAACAACTACTATGCCTTACTCGTCGGACTACGTTTTGGTATGGCGCTGCAAAACTACAACATGACGAACATCAACCTCAACGATTCGTATTGGAATCCGGGAGGGACCTATCTGGACTATCCCAATCAGGTGCGCTTCGATTGTTGGGGAGAAATCGTAGCAGGCACACAAATCATGGTTGCAGGACCATTCACTATGGGCTGGTTCATTCGTTTCCATGCCTTATTCACTGGCAATGCGGGAGACCATAAACCCTATTTCATACCGGGAATGGGTAACCCCGATGGCTCGTTCATGAGCCTCAATTACTACCTCGGATTCCGACTGGATAGCAAACAACCCAGAAAAAAACAAACAAACAAAGATATAGACTATGAACACAATGAATCTGGCGGCGAATAATATTCGTATTTTAGCCGCAGCTGCAGTTGAAAAAGCCAAATCCGGTCACCCTGGCGGCGCTATGGGTGGTGCGGACTTTATCAATGTCCTTTACTCTGAATATCTGCGCTACGACCCCGAGAATCCAACATGGGAGGGACGAGACCGTTTCTTCTTGGACCCGGGACACATGGCTCCTATGCTCTACAGCGTTCTTACATTGGCGGGTAAATTCTCGCTCGATGACCTGCAGAACCTTCGTCAATGGGGAAGCGTCACTCCCGGTCACCCGGAACGAGAGTTGGAACGTGGCATCGAGAACACCTCTGGACCTCTGGGACAGGGACACACGTTTGCTTTGGGTGCTGCCATCGCTGCGAAATTTATGAATGCACGCTTCGGCGAAGTACACAATCCTACCATCTATGCTTTCATCTCTGATGGCGGAGTACAGGAGGAGATTTCACAAGGTACTGGTCGTTTGGCGGGTCACCTCGGACTGAACAATTTCATTATGTTCTATGACTCCAACGACATCCAGCTTTCCACCGGCTGCGAAGAGGTTACCTCTGAAGATGTTGCCAAGAAATACGAAGCATGGGGATGGTATGTTCAGGAAATTGATGGAAACGACGTAGATCAGATTCGCCATGCCCTCAATCGGGCACAAGCCGAAAACGAGCGTCCTTCACTCATCATCGGACACACAATCATGGGTCTGGGCTGTCGTACGGCAGAAGGCGAGTCTTGGGAGAAAAAATGCTCTACTCACGGTCAGCCTCTCGGCAAATCCGGCGCTTCATTTGAGGCAACTATCGCAAATTTGGGCGGCAATCCTGAGCAACCATTCATGATCTTCCCTGAAGTGGAAAACCTATATAAAAAACGCGCGGACGCGTTACGCGCATACGCAAAAGAGCAGTATGCCATGCGAGATGCTTGGAAAGCCGAGCATCCTATTCTGGCTGCACAGTACGAAGCGTATTTTTCAGGGCAGGTACCATGTATCGACTGGTCGGAGATTCGTCAGAAACCCGATGCGGCAACCCGAAACGCCTCAGCTACCGTACTCTCTTACCTTGCCGAAAACGTGGGCAACATGATAGTATCATCTGCCGACCTCAGCAACTCCGACAAGACCGATGGCTTCCTCAAGAAGACAACTGCGTTTGCCAAGGGTAATTTCGACGGAGCTTTCCTTCAGGCCGGCGTTGCCGAACTCACAATGGCATGCGTGATGATGGGTATGCAGATGCACGGAGGCGTCATCCCTGCCTGCGGAACGTTCTTCGTTTTCTCTGACTACATGAAACCTGCAGTACGTATGGCAGCATTGATGGAACTTCCTGTTAAATTCATTTGGTCACACGACGCTTTCCGTGTAGGTGAAGATGGACCTACCCACGAGCCGGTGGAACAGGAAGCACAGATTCGTCTGCTTGAAAAACTGAAGAACCATCACGGACACAATTCGGTCCTCGTTCTCCGTCCTGCCGACGCCGAAGAGACCACGATGGCATGGCGTTTAGCTATCGAGAACACCACTACTCCTACCGCACTTATCCTCTCACGTCAGGATATTCCGGCCCTGCCTTTCCATTCACTTGAAGGATTCCGAAAAGGTGCTTATATTGTTTCAAAAGACGAGAATCCACAGGTTGTATTACTCGCTTCAGGATCCGAAGTCAGCACGCTTCTTGCCGGAGCAGAATTGTTGCGTGCCGAGGGAATCCGCTTGCAGATTGTCAGCGTTCCGTCCGAAGGACTATTCCGTTCTCAGTCAAAAGACTACCAAAACGAGGTACTGCCACAAGGCATCAAACGTTTTGGTTTGACCGCCGGTTTACCTTGCACGCTTGAAGGTTTGGTTGGCGAGAACGGTAGCGTATGGGGTCTGGAGAGTTTCGGATTCTCTGCACCATACAAGGTACTTGACGAGAAGCTTGGCTTCACCGCTCAAAATGTCTACACCCAGGTCAAGAACCTCCTGACATGTTAATTGATAAGCCCCTCCGGGGCGCATGTTAATTGTTAATTGAAAA
>JAKSNQ010000005.1 GCA_024399615.1 Paludibacteraceae bacterium
ACAAAATACTGTTTTACAATTAACTATTTTGTAGGGCGATGCCCTTCAAAGGACACCCACAAAAGTATTTTGATCTATACAAACACAGGCTTATGCAGGTGCCCCGTTAAAAATCAGCGTATGAATCATCGAAAGTGCGACGAGAACCGACCAGAGCGTCAGAGGCGTCTTCGTCTGCAGCAACGGAGGTGTGAAAGACGCTAAATTTAGGAGAATCGCTGGTCGTGAGGATGTCGTGTTCGACAGGGATGACCATGATCTGAGCGGGAAGATATTTCTTGTTGTCCATAAGGGTTCTCATTTTATCTGCCGGCCGGTGATGGTGTAAAGACCATCTTCTAAACGAAAATAAAGCTGACCCTGATGCAGGAATTTGATTGGTTGCGTCTCAGTAAATGCAGCGGAATTTTCATACATGGTAGTTATACCAGAGAGATCAGATTCTGCGACATCATCAGAATTATCACTATCATCCGTCTCACTACATACATCGTTCAGGTCAATAAACGCAGGCGCACCATGTTGTACAGCAAGCTGCAAATAACATTTCCCGGCAGCCAGATTACCGGTCTGCCAAGGATAAAAGCCAATCCCCTCTGAACCATTCTTGAAGATATATGCATCATCTCCCGGACGCCCGGTTGACTCCAATACTCCCACCAGCATATTGCCTGTCAAAGGCGTAGGAAGAACCGTCGTATTGACAGGGAAAATGTATTCACCTGCAGCAGCATGAATCAAAAGTCCCGTAGCAGATGCTAAAGTCATTCCCGACGAGATAATGGCAGTTACATCAGAAGTTCCAACGATAGCATTATCCATCTCGTTTTCAGCGAAATAGTACACGTCAACAGCAGGATCGTCGCCATAACATTCTGCAGGCAATTCCACTATTTGTGATGGCGCAAAAGTCGCCCAATCAGCAGCAGAAACGGTCAGTCGTTGTGGAGCAACCACATGAAGTGTATAACCGGCAGACACATCCCCATCCTCGGCGCTCGTAGCACGGGCAGTAATGGTAGCATCACCAAGATTGCCGGAGAGTGTAATATTTCCCGTGCTCGGATCTACAGTAACAATGGATTCCCCACCCTCTTCCACCTGATAAGTAATCGGACAATTGCCGGTTGCAACAGGGGCTACTACATGTGCGCCTGCCGACACATAATACTCGGAGTCTTCAAAACGAATTTCAGGCACGTGCTTCTTGTAAATCCGGACAGGATTGTAAGAAAGAATGCTGTATGCCTTGAACGCGGAAGAAGAAGCACGGATATATCGGTCAGAATAATATTTGTTTTGAATAGTTGCAACGGCATTGGCATCCACATTAATAGTCCATCGCGAGTAGTCATAGTCATAGCCTGACCAGCACAATTCTACACTATTACCCCAATAAGATACATTTTGATTAAGCGCATTGCTTAGCAACCAATATCCCGAACTGCTACTACTTTTCAATGTAAAAGAAGTGGCCCCATCTGGCAACGCATTTGCGACACCATCTGTAGCACTAAAACCAGCAACAGAGCCAAAACCATCATTATAATATGCACCTATCACATTACCATTATCGCCACTAACAATAGTGATAATATCTCCGTCTTCGAGTTGGTCTGCAGAAGTAACCAATCTCCATGTCTCCGCACTAAGCAGACCAAGCATGCACAACAAAAGAGAGCACAATGCGGTAAGGCGACGAAAAACAAGATGATTCATGATGTTTTCACATATGGCTTATTCGATATGAAGAATGTGAGTGAAACCGGTCATATCCAACACCTCTTTGATATCAGAAGCGATGTTACGGATAGTAAGTTGGCCGCCCTTTCTGAGGCAATACTTATGCATGGAGATGAGGATACGCAAGCCGGATGAGGAGATATAGGAGAGTTGCTCACAATCAATCAGTGCATCAATCACCACCTCGTTCATCACCTGCTCTTTGAGCAAGGCGTCAACCTGAGTAGCCGATGGCGTGTCCAAACGGCCGATGAAAGCAACGGTGGCCGCAGTACCGTTAACAAGAATTTTAGTTTCCATATTAGCAGATTTTTTTCGTCATAGTAAGAATATTTTGTCCATTAAGGTACTGATAAGAGACCTTCCCCATAATCTTTTTGATGAGAAGAATGCCCAATCCTCCGATAGGTCTCTGCTCAGCCTCAAGTGTGATGTCCGGCTCAGGCACAGCCGTAGGGTCAAAAGGCAGTCCACTATCAGTAACAATAAAGATCAGCTGGTGTTCGTCAGCGTTAACCACAAGGCTACTTTCGCAGTCGACACGATCAGGATAAGCATAGTTAATGACATTGACAACAGCCTCCTCGATAGCCAGTTGAATACCATTAATTACCGGCATATCGAGATGCAGCTCTTCGCCAATAGCATCGATGAACTGAGCAATGCGTTGCACTTCAGTCATCTGATTCTTGAAGATAATTTCACGCTTCATATCTATCATCATTTTATGAAACAATCAAAGTAATTCCTTGAGGATCTCGCTGGCCGTAGGATGCGGGAAAACGACCTGTTGAAACTCCGGTAGCGTGTAGCCCATTCGTACAGCAAATGCTGCGGCTGCAATGAACTCAGAACACGGATTACCATACAATTGCACTCCCAGCACCGTGTTGGTTCGGCTGTCAATGATCATCTTAGCCAATCCATTTTCCCCTTCGTTTTCGGCCATAAAACGCCCGCTGAAGGTCATAGGAAGTTTGTGTACCTGATATTTATCCGCCACCTGTTCTGCGGTCTTTCCCTCCATCTCCATGAAGAACTGACACGCCTCGCTCTCCGAAAGTCCAACAGATGCGATTTCCGGATTGGAATAGACCACCGAAGGGATGGCATTGTAGGCAATACGTTGAAGTGGAATCTGCTTGAGCATTCTGCCCACCGCCACTTCCGCCTGGCGAGACGCGACATGCGCCAACATGAGCTTACCGGTCACATCGCCAGCGGCATATACATTGGGAAGATTGGTCTGCATGAAGTCGTTCACTTTGATACCGCGTCGGTCAAACTCAAGGGTGGTGAGTGCCTCCAGTCCGGTCAGATCAGGTCGTCGGCCCACACAGACAAGTATGCGGTCAGCACGTAACATACCACCCGTAGTCGTATTGGCCTCAGAAAAGAAGACCTTGTCCTCCTTTATCTCGTGTACGCGAGTATTAGTAAGGAAAGTCACCCCTTGTTTCGCATAACGCTGCTGCAACATAGTTACCATTTCCTCGTCGAAATTAGGCAGGATACGTGGCATAGCTTCGATAACCGTGACCTTCACTCCGAGCTCCATATACAAGGTAGCAAACTCCATGCCGATAACCCCTCCACCGATAATGATGATGCTCTCAGGCAACTGTTTTGCCGCCAAAGCCTCCGTCGAAGACCATATTCGTTCGTTGCCCTCGATTCCCGGAATAGGTGGCACAAAGTTGACAGATCCCGTACAAATCAGAAGATTGGCCGCCTCATAGCGAGTTTCGTCCACCACTAAAGTGACCTGTTCAGCAGCGTATTTCTCGACGTGTGCTTCGCCAGTCACGATGGTGACATCTTTCAGTTGTTGTCGGATGCCGGCAGCCAATTTACGTACAATCTTCTGCTTGCGGAGTTGTATCTTTCCGTAGTCAAACGAGACCTTCTCCGCACAGACCCCATATTTGTCAGCCTGCAGGGCATTCGCATACTGTTTCGCACTATAGAGAAGAGTCTTGGTAGGAATACAACCAACGTTGAGACATGTGCCTCCCAAGGCTTCCCGTTCGAACAAAATAACCATTTTACCGGCCTTGGCGGCCTTAGCGGCAGCGGTGTATCCAGCAGGTCCACCGCCCAAAATAGCGAGATCAAACATTGTAGTTGATAATAGTTTAACTATAGAGTTCTGCTTTACGTGCCTGAATGCCAGCATCCTCGATATAGTCATCATACTCCATCAGGCGATCGATGGTCCCCTTAGGCGTGAGTTCGATGATTCGATTAGCCACGGTCTGGATGAACTCGTGGTCATGAGAGGCAAACAGCACGTTTCCTTTGTAGCCACACAGATTATTATTGAAGGCCTGAATCGACTCGAGGTCAAGATGATTGGTAGGTGTGTCCAGAATGAGACAATTGGCATTTCGCATCTGCATTCGTGCAATCATCATGCGCATCTTCTCTCCACCAGACAAAACCGATGCCTTTTTCAGGCAATCCTCTTGCGAAAAGAGCATACGTCCCAAATAGGCCTTCATTTCGACCTCGTTGCCTTTACCATATTGCATGAGCCAATCGACCAGATTGAGTTCCGTCTCAAAGAAACTGCCGTTATCGAGAGGCAGGTAAGCAGTCGTAATGGTCACACCCCACTTGTAGGTGCCAGCGTGCGCCTGACGGTTACCATTGATAATCTCAAAAAGTGCCGTCATCGCCTTAGGGTTATGACTGAGAAATACCACTTTTTGCCCCTTCTCTATCTGGAAAGACACGTTGTCAAAAAGTACTGTTCCATCTTCTTCGACAGCCTTTAATCCATCCACTTCCAGGATTTGATTACCGGCCTCGCGTTCCATCTGGAAGATGATACCGGGGTACTTGCGAGTAGATGGTTCGATCTCGTCCACGGACAGTTTCTCAAGCATCTTTTTGCGCGAGGTAGTCTGCTTCGACTTGGCAACGTTTGCAGAGAAACGGCGAATAAACTCCTCCAGTTCTTTACGCTTTTCTTCGGCTTTAGCCTTGGCGTTTTGCTGCTGACGCAGGGCCAACTGGGACGACTGATACCAGAAAGAGTAATTGCCGGCAAAGACGCTCACCTTACCATAATCCACATCGACGGTATGGGTGGAGATAGCATCCAAAAAGTGACGGTCGTGACTAACGACGAGGACTGTGTGCTCAAAATTGCTCAGATATTGCTCCAACCATTGTACCGTATCCAGGTCAAGGTCGTTGGTCGGCTCGTCGAGCAACAGGTTGTCAGGGTTTCCAAACAGCGCTTTCGCCAGCATCACACGTACCTTCTGATTATTGCTAAGCTCCGCCATCTGTTTGTCATGCAGCGTTTCGGGTATTCCCAGTTCTTGTAACAGCTGTGCCGCATCACTTTCAGCAGTCCAACCTCCCATCTCGGCAAACTGTTCCTCCAGTTCCGCCAAATGCAAGCCCTGCTCATCAGTCATGTCGGCCAGACAGTAAAGCGCCATCTTCTCGTTCATGTTATCCCACAAAGGCTTATGCCCCATCAGGACCGTGTCCAAAACACGATTCATATCGTACTTAAAGTGGTCCTGTTCGAGTACAGACATTCGCTCTCCCGGAGCCATCTCGACCGTCCCTTTCGTAGGTTCCAACTCGCCCGAAATGGCGCGAAGCAAAGTGGACTTGCCCGCCCCATTCGCACCGATAATGCCATAAATATTACCACTCGTAAACTTGATGTTCACATCCTTGTAGAGGACGCGTTTACCGAACTGTACAGCTATATTGCTAAGTGTTATCATACGCTTGAGGTTCAATTCTTTTTAAAGAACATAAAATTGCGTGCAAAGATACTATTTTTTTTTGGATTGTGCAAGTTTCTACCGAGATTTTATCTTTTTGCTTGCATATATCAGAAATATTTCGTAATTTTGCAGCCAGATATGGGCACAAAGTCCCTTATCTCCTCTTGAAAAAAGAGGAAAATGGTCAACCACACATAAAAACATACGTTATGAGCAACAAAAACTTTCAACTGAAAAATCCCAAGGCTCCCCTGTACGTACTGATAGCCGTGCTTGTATTAATCTGCTTCTTCGGTTCCTTCTACACCATCGACACGCAAGACCGTGGCGTCGTTTCCACATTCGGAAAGATCGACCCAGAACCCGTAGGCGATGGTCTGCACATGAAAATACCTTTTGTGCAAAAGGTGAAGAAAATGTCCATTCAGGTGCAGAAAGTTCAGGTACAAACCGAATCCTACACCCGTGACATGCAGAACGCCAGCATCGTCTATGCTCTCAACTACAGTTTGGCTCCAGATGCCGTAGCGCAAGTGTATGCACGCGTCGGTAAAAACTACGAAAAGACCATCATCGAGCCTGTAGTATTGGGAAAACTGAAGGATGTCATCGGAACATACGACGCCGCAAGCATGGTTGGTAATCGTGATGAAGTGCGCAAAGCAGCAGAAACAGCCATTACCGAAGAACTCCGCGCACTCGGCTATTTTGAAAATATCACCATACAGATTATCAACATCGACTATGACGATGCATACGAAAAATCAATCGTGGAGAAGCAGGTAGCAGAACAAAAAGCACTTACCGCCAAAAACAATACGGTTCGTATCGAAGAGGAGGCCAACCAACAAGTGATAGCCGCCAAAGCCGAAGCGGAGGCTATCCGCATCAAAGCACAAGCGATGGCCAGCAACCCCAAGATTGTCGAGTATGAAGCAGTACTCAAGTGGGACGGTCATCTGCCTACCTACAATGGTGGTGGCGCGTTACCATTTATAAACATCGGAAAGTAATATCTCATCGTCGCAAGATAGCGAGTCGAGTTTGATATGTCGTCGCAAGTTTGACCCGATAAAAAAACACCCTGGCCATTCCGCCAAGGTGTTTTTTTGTGCGTATCCTCAACATTCTTCTGTTAATCAACAATTTTCCACATCAGTCAATAAACTGTAAATCCACTTGCTCTTTGTCAATTTTGACATGCACCTTACGTCCCATTCGCAGAGGGAAATTGTAATAGCCATGTCCAATCGGAAGACTGAAAGCCGTAGGGGCTTTGACGTGGTCATGACGGATATCGGTCTGCGAAGTATGTGCCTCACGATAGATCATATCTTCAACCGACGTGAACATACCTCCACGTGAAAGACCATTATAGTCGCTTTCGTTAGGTTTCATATCCACCCATTCGCCATAGAGAATCGCTTCAGCTCGGTCGAGAAAACCCAAATGCTTGAAAAGATATATGTCGTGTAATGCATTCTGCCAATACCCGCCAATGTCGTCCAACAAAATGATGTAAGGCTGATCCAAATAGATACTGCAATACAGCGTACCCATCGTCATAAGGTAGATGGACAGGTTACCGCCAATCAGTATGCCTTCCGCTTCACCCGGCACATTGTACTCAGAACCAGGGAAAACATAGTGTGGCATCTTGCCCTGCATAATCTCCTTCTGGTAGCGAACGCAGGTGTCAGGCAAATCCATAAATGCAGCCGACATGCTGGCATAAATAGACGGAATGCCCGCGCATGTCCAAGCCGAGTGCATGGCCGAGATATCGGAATAACCAATGAGCAGCTTGGGATGGTTACGAATTGTGTCGATAGGGATCAGGTCCATCACTTCGCCACTCCCCCATCCGCCACGGACACAATACAAAGCCTTTGCCGTAGGATGCCTTAGCGCCCACATCACGTCGTCGTAGCAATCCTGCAGTGTGCGAACAGAGTCAATAACATGTGCCGAACAAACAGGCACGTAGCCCCACTCCTTCAGTCCGGCAACAGTGGCATCCACCTGCTCCTGACTCGGCAGCGCCGAAGGGGAGAATACGACAACCGTATCACCGGGTTTCAGGTAACTGATTTCGATGGGACGAAAAGGGGTGTTTTTACATCCCAACATTGACAATAATACGATCAGGCATATGCCTGTCAAACACAGTTGATTTTTCATAACATTTGTTGTGCCTTCTCGGCCTTTTCTTGGTTATCTTGTTCAATCTCAAGTTGACGCGCCATTTCTTGTTCCTTCTTATTCAGCACGGTTTCGAAACCCTTACCAAAGACTCCCTGCGTATCGGCCATCGACACAAAAGCATTCGGATCTATCTCCTTGATTATCTCAAAGATATGGTTCTGCTGATTGCTTTTAACCAAAACGGTCAGCACACGAATCTCGCGTTTGCTGTACCAGCCTATACCCGGAGTAATAGTGACGCCTCGATGAGCGCGCTCGTTGATAGCCGTAGCAATCTGCTCAGCATGGCGTTTTGAGAAAATGGTAAACTGTACCGCATGCTTGGCTCTTCGCATTGCCATGTCAACAGCCTCAGTATATACCAACGTGAACACCAGGCCATAGATAATCTTCTCAATAGGATGTTCACAGGCCTGAATATCAGGCAGGAAGTAAGCACTTGAGATAATCAACAGGTCACACATAAACAATGCCTTTCCAATCGACACATGCTTGTATTTATTGATAATCATGGCAATAATGTCCGTACCGCCAGAACTGCCATTACACAAATACACCATAGCCAAAGCCACACCACATATCATACCCGAAACAACAACGGACATGAACGTGTCGCTCAGAAAAGGTTCGGCAGCCACAGGTATCACCTTAAACCAAAAGGCCAAGGAAAGCACCCCGATGATGGTACGAACGCAGAATTTCCAACCAATCAGGAAACCTGCAATCAGTATCAATATGCCATTCAGAACCAACGAACTGCACCAAATAGGAATAGTGGTTGATGAGGCAAAATAGATAATCTCGGTCAGACCAGTCAAGCCACCACCCACAATTTTCTGTGGTACCATCAGTTGGTTGACACACAAGGCATAAGGCAACAACGATATCCATATGCCCAAATATTCCCCAATAGTTACCAATTTGGGATTCTTTAGAATTGTTTCCATTGCAAGCTGCCCCAAAGGGGCAAAAATTTGTACTAACAGTTGATAGGATTTAATATATCTTTAATAATTTGTATTTGATAGTAAAATTAAAAACGCGCCACTAAATTACGGTCTCCATACCCATTATCCACACGTCCGACAGGTATCCAGAATTTGTTCTCACGCACCCAGTCGGTTGGGTACACAGCTTTCTCGCGGCTATAGGGATGTAACCATTCGCTATTGACAACCTCATACTCGGGACATGGAGCGTTCAGGAGGACATTGTCCTTTGCGTCGGCCGTACCATTCTCCACCTCACGAATCTCTTCACGGATGGTGAGCATAGCGTCCACAAACTGATCCAACTCATGTTTGCTCTCGCTCTCGGTTGGCTCGATCATCAGCGTGCCATGCACAGGGAAACTGAGAGTAGGTGCATGGTAACCAAAGTCCATCAGACGTTTGGCCACATCCGTCTCAGTAATGCCAATGGCCTTAAATTGTCGGCAGTCCAATATCAGTTCATGCCCCACTCTGCCCGTCTCACCGGTATAGACAATACCAAACGCATCCCCCAGTTTCGCCGCCAGATAATTTGCAGAGAGAATGGCAGCCGCAGTCGCTTCACGCAAGCCCTCTTCGCCCATCATGTTGATATAACTATAGCCAATGATTGCCATGTTAGCGTTGCCATACAATGCCTGCGATACACGGTTATGATCTTCTTGTGGAAGACATTGTTCTAATCCCGCGCGCACGCAAACGGCACCAACGCCAGGCCCACCACCGGCATGGGGTGAAGCGAACGATTTGTGTAAGTTGAGGTGACACACATCCGCGCCTATCGTTGCAGGGTTGGTATATCCAATCTGTGCGTTCATATTCGCTCCATCCATATATACCAAACCGCCCTTCTCGTGTATCACTTCACACATTTGTTTCACTTGCATCTCAAAGATACCATGCGTTGACGGATAGGTAATCATACAGCCGGCCAGCATTTCCGCATTCATCTCAGCCTTTGCTTTCCAATCCTCCATGTCCACGTTGCCATGTCCGTCACATTTCACCACCACAGGCGTGAAACCCGCTTGCACACAACTGGCAGGATTGGTGCCGTGAGCCGACTCGGGTATGAGCAGCAACTTGCGTTCGGGTTGCGCCTTTAATGCTTCGCGAATGACCACCAAACCCGTATATTCTCCTGCCGCACCTGATGTTGGCTGCAAAGTGGTCGCCTCAAAACCCGTAATTACGGAGAGTTTCCATTTCAAATCCTCCAGCATCTGTACATAGCCGGTGACCTGGTCCTCCGGAGCTAATGGATGTACGTCCAACATACCGGGGAATGTGACAGGAATCATCGCCGATGCAGGATTATTTTTCATCGTGCAGCTACCCAGTGGTATCATGCTGTGTGTCAACGAGATATCTTTTCTTTCAAGGCGTTTGAGGTAGCGCATCAACTCCAGTTCGGTATGATAATGTTGAAATACCTCAGCTCGAAGATAATCAACTTCGCGAACCAGCTCTTCATCGATGGCCCACAAATCCTCCAATTCTTCTTCCGAATCAATCATAGACGCCATACCTCCTACAGCTTCCGCAAACAACTCCAACAAAAGATTCATATCTTCCACGCTCGTAGTCTCATCCACCGACAAACCGATACTGCCATCAACGGCATAGTACAGATTGATTTCATACTCGTCACATAACGCACGAAAATCGTCCAATGCGATCGACTCAGGCAAGCGAATCTTCAGCGTGTCAAAATATTGTACATTTTCCTGCTGATAGCCGTATGCCTGCAAAAACTCGCTCAAATACACAGCCTTAGCATGTATCTTTTCCGCAATGGCTCGAATGCCGTCTGCACCATGATAAACAGCATACATGCCCGCCATCATCGCAGATAGCGCCTCTGCCGTACAAATATTGGACGTTGCTTTTTCTCGCTTGATATGTTGCTCTCGCGTCTGCAAGGCCAATCGATAGGCCGGCTTGTCATGCGTATCTTTGCTCAACCCGATAATACGTCCCGGCATGTCGCGTTTGTACTCATCACGCGTAGCCATATAGCCCGCAGTAGGGCCTCCAAATCCCATCGGCAACCCGAATCGTTGGGCCGTTCCGCACACGATATCAGCTCCCCAGGAACCCGGCGACTTCAGCAGGGCCAACGCCATCAAGTCGGCAATCACAGCGACTTTCAATCCCATCTCGTGCGCCTCTTCCACAAATGCCGAATAATCTTCGACCGAACCATCAGCATCAGGCCATTGAACGATAGCCCCAAAATAGTCTGCCGTGGGTTCAAACTGTTCCCATCGTCCCAACACCAAATCTATACCTTGTCCCAATGCACGCGTGCGCATAACAGACAATGTGTTTCCAAAAATACGCTCGTCAGCAAACACCTTCTTCACATCGGCTTTTATCTGCTCACGTGAGCGAAGATTACGCATCATCGTAACCGCTTCAGCAGCCGAGGTTGCCTCATCCAGCAACGAACAATTAGCCAAAGGAAGGCCCGTCAGATCACTTATCATCGTCTGATAGACAAACAATGCTTCCAAACGCCCCTGCGAAATTTCGGCCTGATAAGGCGTATAGGAGGTGTACCATACGGGGTTCTCCAACATGTTTCGAACAATCACAGAGGGGGTCAGTGTACCATACCAACCGCGACCTATATATGTTTTGTAGGGGCGATTTTCGCGTGCCAATTCCGCCAAATAGTTCATATTCTCCTGCTCGCTCAGCGCTTCCGGTAAATCCAAAGGCTCACTCAGCCGGATATTCTGCGGGATGGTCTCGTCTATCAATTGTTCGATACTGGCTGCTCCTATCGTTTGCAGCATCTCTTTTTGGTCTGCTTCACTTAGGCCAATGTGTCGGTTTTTCAGATAATTGCTCATAGATTCCAGGAATTTGTACGTTAACTTGGTACATTTTCGTATTTTGCCACAAAATTAGTACTTTTTCTTCATACCACCAAATATTTATAAAATATTTACACATTTTTCGTATAAGATTTGTTCATTTGAGAAAAAAAGTGTAACTTTGTCGCCAAATTGAGATATTGTACCCCACTTATACGCAAATCAATGGCTGATTCGTACATAACAATAGCGGCTTCTGCCGAAGGGATATATAAGGAAAAAGGATCCAAGTTCCTCAGTTTTGCGCACCCTGTCAGTTCTCTTGACGAGGTGAAAATACTATTGGAGCAATATCGCAAAGACTATTTTGACGCCCGCCACATCTGCTATGCCTACATGCTCGGTCCGGACCGACTCGAGTTCCGCGCCAACGATGATGGCGAACCTTCCGGCACCGCCGGCCGCCCAATCTTAGGACAGATAAACTCAAAAGGTCTCACCAATATTCTCGTTGTTGTCATTCGATATTTTGGCGGTATTCTTTTGGGAACAGGCGGACTGATTGTAGCCTACAAAGAGGCCACACAGGATGCCCTTAATCATGCTCAAATCGTCGAGCGCGACGTTATGATCAGCCGACATTTGTCCTTCCCCTACGAAAAAATGAACGAAATCATGCGCGTCCTCAAGGATATTCAGGCACACATCCTGCAACAGGGGTACGAAGATGGCCTATGTACCATTGATTGTGAGATTCGTCAGATTTATCACGACCGAATATAGTCATTTCATCAGACCATTTATTATTCGCCGTTAAATTCAACTCAAATGAAGCAATTCTTAGACAAGACTCCATATAAAAGCATCGCCGCATACGAAGGCGAAGAATCCATTTCGGCCATCGATCGCATCCTACAAGATCATGAGTTCAAGGTGTGGTTTCGTAGGACTACCGGCCATCATTTCCCTACCTTTCTTCGCAAACTGCTGGTTCGCATTCTCCGTTTTGGTGACGATCCATTGAAAGTTATCGACAAACTCCTTGTCGTACCATTTTTTAGCGGCATCCTGCGCCGCAGCAGCACCAGTTGCACCCTGCAGGGGCTCGAAAACACCCCCACACAAGGTAGCGCCTTCTTTATCACCAACCATCGTGATATCGTTCTCGACGCAGCCCTGCTCGCCATACTCCTGCTTAAGCAGAAGCGAGAACGCATCTATTTTGGTGTAGGCAACAACCTTTATGGTCGCCCATGGATTGAGGACATGATGCGCATGGCCGGTTGTTTCTCTGTCATTCGAAACGGCGGGCCCCGCGAGGTAGGCACCAACGCTCGACTGCTATCCGACTATATCGCATGTCTTCAACGCGAAGGACGCTCCATATGGATGGCACAGCGTGAAGGACGAGCCAAGGATGGCAATGACACCACCCAGCCCGCCGTACTCAAGATGCTAACACTGGCAGCTGGAGATGGTGAACTGATAGATATCGTCAAGGCGCTCAATATTACGCCCGTGGCCATCACCTACACCTACGATCCTTGCGATTACCTCAAGGCGCAGGAGATGCAGCTCAAGCGCGATAATCCAGAATACCGCAAGACCACCAAGGACGACATGCGCAACATGCAGACAGGCTTGCGTGGACAAAAGGGCGATATTCGATTCAATATCACGCCATCCATCAACGCCGACCTTGATACCCTGGCCGCAGAGTGGGCAACATTGGATAAACCACTCACACGTAACGAACAATTGGCCGCCATCGCACACATCATCGATCGACATATTCACCAGGGCTATATACTTCCATGGACCAACCTCGCCGCCAAAACAATTCTCGAAGGCGGTTCCGATCAGCGTTTTGAGGAGTACATCCGCCAACGTATCGAACTAATACATATTGACAACCGAGACGATACCTTCCTCCGTCAGGCCCTTATCACCATGTATGCCAATCCGGCTATCAACCATTTTGCAAACAAACATTGATTTTCTCACATAACCACATTCTTTACTACAACCTGCTACCATCATGAAACGCGCCATCTTTCCGGGAACTTTCGACCCGTTCACCATTGGCCATCAGGACATTGTTCTCCGCGCCCTACCGCTTTTTGACGAGATAATCATAGCCATCGGCACCAATCATCTCAAGTCTCCCACGTTCAGCGAGGACAAACGACTTCAAGATATCAAACACGCTTTTGCCAACGAACCACGTGTCAAAGTGGCTCTATATGAGGGACTTACCATTGATTTCGCCAAACAGGTCGATGCGCATATCATCCTTCGAGGCGTGCGTTGCGTAGTCGATTTTGAGTACGAACGCTCCATGGCCGAAGCCAATCGTGAATTGGCAGGCGAATACCCTATTGAAACAGTCATTCTCTACACATCTCCTCAGTATGCACACATCTCGTCCACATTGATTCGAGACCTACAGAAACATCAGCAAGACATCAGCAAATACCTGCCCAAATGATACATAAACTATCTTTCCTCACCTTGTGCATCGGCGCTGTGACCATGGCATACGCCCAATCCGCCAGCACACGTATCGACAAAAACATCAGCATCTTCAACGACGTATTTCGTCAACTGGATGTATATTATACCGACACCCTCAACTACGAGGCTCTCACCGAGACGGCTCTTACCGAGATGCTCCGCAAGGTGGATCCTTACACCATCTATGTGCCAGAGAGTAAAGACGATGACATCCGCCGCATGACCACCGGTAAGTATGGCGGCATCGGTGCACTCATCATGCAGCGTGAGGGTAATGTCTATATCAGCGACCCATACGAAGGGATGCCGGCTCAGCTCAATGGTGTCCTCGCCGGAGACAAAATCATTAGTGTTGATGGTCATGACTGCAAGGGAAAAACCAACGCAGAAGTCAGCAACTGGCTACGTGGCAAGGCCGAGACAGAAGTTCAAATAGTCCTTGAGCGTCCGGGCGAAAAGAAGCCTATCCGTAAGTCGTTCATTCGTAAGGAAATCAAGTTGCCTACCATCAGTTATCACGCCATGCTCACTCCTCAAGTGGGCTATATCGCTTTTACTGAATTTACCGAGAATTCGTCCAAGGAATTTCGTCGCGCACTCGAAGAACTATTTCCCTCCGACCAGAGTCACGCTGATGCCACTCTCATCATTGACCTCCGAGGCAATGGCGGCGGACTTATCTCCGAAGCTCTCGGTCTCGTCTCGCTCTTTGTACCCAAAGGAACTGAGGTTGTCACGACACGAGGCAAAGTACCTTCGTCGGTACGTAGTTACAAGACCACGACCGATCCACTCTACCCTGATTTGCAACTCGTCGTACTCGTCGATCGCTATTCCGCTTCAGCTTCCGAGATAACTTGCGGATCGCTACAAGACTTAGGTCGTGCAACCCTTATCGGCGAGAAGACATTCGGAAAGGGACTCGTACAAAATATTCGCACTATCCATCACGGCGGTCACCTTAAAGTGACAACTGCGCGCTATTATCTCCCTTCCGGACGATGCATTCAGGGCACAGGTGTCATGCCAGACGTAGTCCTCAACGATAGCAGCAAGGTCAATATCACCTACGAACTTTACCACAAGCAGATGTTCTTTGATTTTGCCACACATTATGCTCAACAGCATGTCTCGTATCCCAAGCCCGACCCAACTATCACGGCCGAACATCTGGCTCTGATTGACAGCACGACGGCAAATGCTCCCATCCTTACACCAGCCCAAGACTCGCTCCTCATGATGTTCGAGGCATTCCTCGAAGAGAAACAGTTTCAGTACGAACCCGAAACCAGCCGATATCTTAAGGATGTGCTCAAGTTCGCAGAACAGGAAGATTTGGATACCACTCTCGTGGTTGACCTGCAGAACCTGCAGAAGCGCCTGGTCACCAGTTATCATGGGGCTATACAGAAACATCAGTCAGAGGTGCTCAATTTCCTCGAAGCCGAAATTACCAGCCGCTACTATTTTCAACGCGGCAGGACATGTATCCAGCTCCGCCGCGACACCGAGTTACTCCATGCCCTGCGTCGGATACAGCAACAAAAAGACGCTAAAAAGTTCAATTAAGATTCCATCATTTCCTTTGACGGCGTACTTTCTTCGCTTAACAACAAATTAACAATAAACAACATCTCCCCAGGGAGACTCAAAAAAACAAACACATATGGCAGACGATTTAAACCTTGGTCTGGAGTTTGATGACGACGAGTGCATCCAATTTATACTCCAGCTTATCCCCGAAGAAGACCGTGACGGCATGACCGAAGACGACATCCAGTACGTCCTTGATGCCATCTACGACTATTACGAGTCAGAAGGCCTCATCGATGAAGATGAAGCGACCGATGGCTATATTGACGAGACCGCCGAACTCAACTACATCCAGGCGGCTTGCAGGAAAGACGGCATTCGCCTCACAGACGAACAAATTCAACTTATCCTCGATGCCGAATTCCAATATGGATTGGAGAAAGGCTTCTACGAAGATGATGACGAGGAGTAATGCGCTGTAGTATAGTCATACTCAACTGGAACGGTCGTCAACATCTCAGCACCTACCTGCCCTCGGTCGTGCAACATTGCCCGACCGATTGCGAGGTAGTCGTAGCCGATAATGGTTCCACCGATGATTCGGTAGCATTTCTCCGTCTCAACTACCCTTCCGTACGGCTGATTCTCCTGCCCGAGAACTATGGGTTTGCCGAAGGATACAACCGCGCACTACAGCAGGTGGATGCCGACTATTGTGTCCTTCTCAACTCAGATGTAAGGGTCACCAATGGTTGGTTGACCCCTATGCTTGACTACATGGAAGAACACCCCAACGTTGCCGCCATTCAACCCAAAGTGCTTGCCGATTACGATCGTGAAAATGCCGATCAGGGCTGCCTATTCGAGCACGCCGGAGCCGCAGGTGGCTACATGGACATGCTCGGCTATCCCTATTGTCGCGGACGTATCATGGGTGAATTGGAGCATGATCATGGACAGTACGACGATGTGGCACAAGTCTTTTGGACATCAGGATGCTGTATTCTCACGCGCACGCGACTATACAAAGAGGTGGGAGGACTAGACAACCTCTTCTTCGCACACATGGAGGAAATCGACTACTGCTGGCGACTACAAACACGAGGCTATAGTCTCGTATGTATGCCATCGGCCGTCATTTACCATTTGGGCGGAGGTGCCCTGCCATACGAGTCACCTCGCAAGACCTATCTCAATTTTCGCAACTGTCTCCTCATGCTCTACAAAAACACACCCTGGCAACGCATATTTTGGCTGATGCCGGCACGATGTGTGCTCGACTATGTAGCAGCACTTCAATACCTGGTCCGAGGACAGTTTTCCAACGCCCGAGAGGTGGTGCATGCTCGTCTCAGTTACCATTACATGCGTCATGCACAAGCCACGCGTTCTCAACTCAGAGGGCGCCGACATCAGAACATGGATATTGCTATCGACCGTTTTCCAAAAACAATCCGGCCATTCAGCATTCTTGTTCATTTTTACGCCTTACGTCACCACCACTTCTCTGACTTGTAAATTGCCTACTGCTTGAACGCTCGAGAGCTACTGCTTGTAGACCGCTTGTAGACCGCTTGTAGACTGCTTGTAGACTGCTTACAAAAAGCAACCATTAGAACATTCCCTCAAATAAAATTATCAATGGTCAAATCGTCAAATCAATCAATTATTCTTGACCTTGGCGGCGTACTCATGCAGCACAACATGCCTGGTTGTATCAGCAAGTTTCGTCAGTTGCTTGGTGAACATTTTTCCATGCTTGGGTTAGACAACAGCGGCGAAGCAAAAGCCGCTTCTATTATGCACGACTACGAAATAGGGTTCGCCACAACCCATCAGTTCGTTCAATTCATCTTACCATACTGTCTGCCCGGAACCACGCCCGAGCAGATTCTCGATGCATGGAACACGATGCACGCAGGCATCCCAGCAGAACGTATTCGCATAGTGCAACATCTGGCAGAACGTTATCCACTCTATCTTTTGTCCAACAATAACGAAGCCCACTGGCTTGACGTCACCACCCATTATCCTGAGTTGATTGCCTGTTTTTCCGATATTTTCCTCTCGCATCAGCTCCACCTATGCAAACCCAATCCCAGTATCTTTGAAGAGGTGAATCGTCGCCTATCGATAGCGAATCCGAGTTTCCGTCCTACCGATGTGCTCTTCGTTGACGACCTAGAGGCCAATTGCTCCGCAGCACGCCACCATGGTTGGCAAACATGCCTCTCGCTCAGCCAACTAATGCACCTTCTCCAAAATCCATAAACAATACAACAGACAAACCTTCCCCAGAAGCCCCGCAAATGAGAAAAACATTTTACATCGTGCTTTGCACACTTCTTTCCTTCGCTACAAACCTTTGGGCCGACATCGTTCTACAAGCCGAAGACGCACTCTTCGCAGGTAAGTTCGCCAACAATCACAGCGGCTATACCGGCACAGGCTTTGTAGACCTAACCAACTCGACGGGTAGCACCATAACATTCACCTTTTGCGCAGCCGACTCAGCACTTTCAGTTCCCATTCTCATTCGTTGGGCCAATGGTAAAAACGACGACCGAACCATGGCGATAGCCATCAATGGTGTCAGCATGGCCGACCATTATTTTGGTAATTCAGGCGACTTCACCACTTGGTTGACAGATACCATTTACATGCCCATTCGTCATGGCAATAACCGACTAATTTTCACTTCATTAACCAGCGTTGGTGGACCTAATTTTGACTGCATAACCATCGTTGGTATCGACGAAGGAACACCCGAACCTCCAACTCCGCATCAACCTCGAAACTACTATGTTGCGCCTGATGGTGATGATGCAGGCGATGGAACAGTCCTGCATCCACATTTCCACATGGATCAGGCACTTGCCGACCTCGAACCGGGCGATACTCTTTTTGTCCGTGGAGGCACCTATCGCTATAACCACACACTACATCTCGACAAAATTTCCGATGGGAACGACGGATACATTTGCATTTTCGCCTTCCCGAACGAAACACCGAAGCTCAATTTCTACGATATCCTACCCGATTATTCACAGTTATCCGAGCGTGGCAATGCGCGTGGTTTCCTGATCACGGGCGATTACTACCACCTCCGCGGACTCGAGATATGCAACGCTCCCGATAATGGAATCAAGGTCGAGGGAAGTCACAACATCTTGGAGCAACTGGTCCTCCATCATAATGGCGACACAGGCATACAAATAGGTCTATCCAAAAACGCGCCCGACGCAGCAGACCATGTATGCGACAATCTCGTACTCAACTGCGACTCATATCGTAACCTCGATTGGGGAACCAGCTACGAGAACGCAGACGGCTATGCGTGCAAACTTTCTCCAGGAGCCAACAACCGCTTCATCGGATGTCGCGCCTGGGAAAACGCCGATGATGGATGGGATTTCTACATGACACATTACACAATCTATATAGACAACTGCTGGACTATGGGCAACGGCAATCCAGATATCCTCACTTGGGACGACCCAGAATGGGAGTTCGGACAGAAAAATGCCATCCCAACCAACTGGCAGGGTGATGGCAACGGATTCAAATTGGGAGGCGACGGATGGGCAGCACGTCATCAGGTTAACAACTGTATCGCCTTCGATGGATACTCCACCGGAGCCGGATTCTCTGAGAACAACAACGATGACTCTATCTTCATTTACAACTGTCTGGCTTTCAATAACATGAAGAATTTCCGTCTGCGCAAACACGCCAGCGACATACGCAACTGCATAAGCTTTGCTCCTAAGATCAACAGTTCTTCATCTATTGCCGAATTGGCAGTAGGCTCCATTGAGTCCAATAATTCATGGAACGAAATAGGAGGTGTTATCCTCACGCCATTTAAGAATTGCCCCGACTACACCAGCGAGTTCATCTCACTCAGTCAATCCGATTTTCTGGCTCCACGCCAGCCTGATGGTTCCTTGCCCGACAATGGTTTTGGGCAGCTCCGTCCCAATTCAGTTTTCATTGACAAGGGCACTTGCAACGTGCGCGGCATCCATCCTCAGACACTCACATCCTATACAATTACTCTCTCTTACTCAGGTCTGGCTCCCGATCTTGGAGCCTACGAATACTCCTCTGGCGAAGTTTTCAACAGTCTTCCGAATATCATAGACAGCGAATATGATGATTCCACCTGGTACAACGTACTCGGCCAACGTGTCACCACAGACTACCACGGCATCATCATCACTCGCGGACTAAAGTTTTTCCATCCATAACACCATACACAATCCATACCTCCATCTGGAGGTTTTCTCCCTATGAAAAAATGTAAAATCGGCATCTTAGGCCCAGGTATTATTGCAGAAAAGATGGCAGAAACCATTCTGACCATGGACGAAGCAGAACTCTATGCTGTAGGTTCTCGCAGTTTGGAACGCGCACAGTCGTTTGCCCACAAATATGGTGTGCCACACGCTTATGGCAGCTACGAGGAACTGGTCAGCGATCCCGAGGTCGAACTCATCTATATTGCTACTCCACATAGCCACCATTATCAGCACGCGATGCTCTGCATCCAGCATCACAAAGCAGTCCTCTGCGAGAAGGCATTTACCGCCACGGCATGGCAGGCTCAAGAGGTTTTCCTTGCCGCCAAACAGAACAACGTACTCGTTACCGAGGCAATATGGACGCGCTACATGCCTATGCGAAACCGTATCAACGAGGTGCTGGCCAGCGGCATTATCGGCACTCCACGTACCATCACCGCCAACCTCTGCTACCCCATGCACAACGTTCCTCGCATTTACGATCCGGCTCTCGCTGGTGGCGCATTGCTTGACCTCGGCGTTTATACGCTCAATTTTGCCGCCATGATCTTCGGAACCGAAGTACAACGCACATTCTCTACCTGCGAACTTAGCGACACGGGAGTCGATAGTAATCACTCCATCACACTTTTCTATTCCGACCATCGCATGGCCGTTCTCAATTCGTCTTCCTATGTCCGTTCCGATCGTACAGCTGTCATCTCAGGTGACCGTGGTCATATCGTTATTGAGAATGTAAATAACCCGCAGCATATGACAGTTTATGACGCAGATTATCATGTCCTCATCTCTGAACCATGCCAACCACAGATTACAGGCTACGAATACGAGGTTCGTGCAACCATCAGAGCCTTGCGAGCAGGCGAACTCGAATGTCCAGAGATGCCACATGCTGAGTCTATTCGCATCATGCAGCAGATGGACGAGCTCCGTCGAGCATGGGGAGTGCATTACCCTTGGGATAAAGATTAGTTCTTTTCATGGCACTTTGGGAACACTTGTTAACTGCTCTTTTATGCTTTTTACCAAAAATATTTGGCAGTTTCATTTTTTTTTACTAATTTTGTACCCATATTCTGTATAAGAGGCATTCTGCAAATTCCTCGTTATACATAAAAATGAACCAACTCATTCAAAAAGCAACAATTTAATCGTTAACTCGAAAAACGCATATTATATGAAAAAACTTATTCTTACCGCTACCGCAGCAGCTATGCTTGTCAGCTGTGGTATGTTAAAGGGAAACTCTACTCAGACAACAGCTCCAGCGGCTACTGCCACTTCCACATTGAATAACTCCATGCAGGCAGGTCAAAATGCCGGTGTTGCACTCAAGGCACTCTATGCCCAGTACAAGTTGGACGGCAAGTTCGACTCAACCAATCTCACAAACGTTGCCAACGCAATGTCCCTGCTTAGCAGCATTGCCGATCTCCCTTCCAATTATAAAAACAAGGAGTATATCAAGTCCTTCGGCATGGGTTTGGCAGCAGCTTCTGCAGGCCTTGTGACGCCTTCTAACCAAACCTCTGTCATCAGCAACCTCAGTAATCTGGCCACCCAATACGCTGCCGGCCAGCAGGCCGTAGCCAATGCCAGTCAGCAACAACAGACCCAGCAGCAGACCACAACTGCAGGTCTTGGTTCTGCCCTTAACGGCATCTCATCTATCGCCAGCTCAGCCAATTCGATTAACACTCTCTTGAGCCTATTTAAGTAAGTCATATATTATACCAACACATATGAATATTACCGATCGATTCCTCCAATACGTCAGCCATTGCACCACCTCTGACGAAAACACCGGCCTCACCCCCTCCACTCCCGGACAGATGGAGTTTGCCAAGGTGCTGCATGACGAACTCATCGCCATCGGACTACAGGATGTAGATCTCGATAGCAACGGCTACCTCATGGCCACCCTTCCAGCCAACAGCCCACAGGCCAAACCTACCATCGGTTTCATTGCCCACATGGACACATCGCCCGACGCCAGCGGTAAACACGTGCAACCTCGTATCGTACACGCATATGACGGACAGGATATTCTCCTTAATGCAGAGGAGAACATTGTCCTCGAAACTGCCAAATATCCTGAAATTCTCAACTACCGCGGACAAGACATTATCGTTACCAACGGAAAGACCCTTCTGGGTGCAGATGACAAGGCGGGTTTAGCACAGATTGTCACAGCTTGCGAGTACCTCATCGCACATCCGGAGATTCAGCATGGCACCATCCGAATCGGTTTCACACCCGACGAGGAAATTGGTTGTGGTGCAGACCATTTTGATGTGAAGAAATTTGGTGCAGATTTTGCCTATACCATGGATGGTGGCGCTGTAGGTGAACTTGAGTTCGAGAACTTCAACGCAGCCGCAGCCAAGATTACTGTTCATGGTGTCAACGTGCACCCAGGTTACGGTTATCACAAGATGCAAAACTCCATGCGAATCGCCTACCAGTTGGCAGTCATGCTGCCACGTTGGGAGACTCCTGAACACACTCAGGATTACGAAGGTTTTTACCACCTCACTTCCATGGAGGGAACCGTCGAGCAGACCGTTCTCACCTATATTATCCGTGACCACGATCGCGCACGCTTTGAGTCACGCAAGCGTGAACTTGAACATCTTGTGCGCAAGGTTAATCGCGAATATGGCGAGGGTACATGTGAGATCGCCATTCGCGACCAGTATTACAATATGCGCGAAAAAATCGAGCCTGTAATGTACGTCGTTGACCTGGCTAAGCAAGCCATGATTGAGGCAGGAGTTACCCCTCAGGTCAAACCAATCCGTGGTGGAACTGATGGTGCGCGTTTAAGCTTCGAAGGACTTCCTTGTCCAAATATCTTTGCAGGTGGCGAGAATTTCCACAGCCGCTTCGAATACCTTCCTATCCCATCCCTTGAAAAAGGAATGGAGGTAATTTTAAAGATTGTTCAGTTGGCCTAACCCCATACAGGCCAACTTACTTAGCCACATTTTATACCTTATGAAAACTACACCATTTACCGATATTCATATCGCGCTGGGCGCGAAGATGCATGAATTTGCGGGTTATAACATGCCAATCCAATACTCCACCATCGCAGCAGAGCATCAATGTGTGCGCGAAGGAGTCGGCGTCTTTGACGTCAGCCACATGGGCGAGTTTTGGGTAAAAGGAGAGAACGCTGAGGCATTTCTCCAGCGTATCACCACCAACGATATCCGTAAAATGACAGCAGGAAAAGCACAATACAATTGCTTTCCTAATGGTCATGGTGGCATCGTAGATGACCTGATTATCTATAAATACAGCACCACAAAGTTTTTCCTCGTGGTCAATGCAGCCAATATAGAGAAAGACTGGGAATGGGTATGCAAGCAGAATGCAGAAGGCGGTTTCGGCTGTATGCTTGAGAACGCCAGCGACCGCTATGCACAACTCGCCGTACAGGGTCCCAAGGCTATTGATGTGCTTCAACGTCTGACAGATGCGTCGCTCAAAGACATACCTTATTACGCATTCCGCGAATGGACTTTCGCAGGCGTACAACCAGTCATCATCTCTAACACCGGTTATACGGGTGCCGGCGGATTCGAACTCTATTTTGCGCCAGAGCACGGACAGCTCATCTGGGATGCAATTTTCCATGAGGGCAAGGACTTTGGAATCCAACCAATTGGCTTGGGAGCACGTGACTCTTTGCGTTTGGAAAAATGGTATTGCCTCTATGGCCACGATATCGATGATACCACCTCGCCACTCGAGGCCGGATTGGGATGGATTACCAAGTTTGTCGAAGGCAACGACTTCATAGATCGTCCTTTCCTTGAGCGTCAAAAGGCCGAGGGAGTGCAGCGTAAGTTGGTTCATTTCGTTTTACAAGAGCGTGGTATAGCTCGCAACGGCTATCCTCTTTGTGATGCACAGGGCGAGACGATTGGTCAAGTCACTTCGGGTATCATGATTCCCAACTCTACCGACTCTATCGGTATGGGCTATGTACAAACGGCCCATTCAGCCAAAGATAACATCATTTACGTAAAGATTCGCGAGAAACTGATCCCTGCCAAAATCTGCTAAAAAGTACTTAACATCGGCATATATGCCCTATATTGGCACACTAACCATTAGCGCCCCTATCCGCAAGATAGAGGCGCTTTTTGGGTATGCTATAAAACAAAACATTTTGTAATGGAACAATTACATGTTTTCCGATAGGCAGGATACTATAAATTTTCCGATTGGCAGGATACTATGATATGATTAACAATACGCTCTGCAGCATGTCCATCCCACAAATAAGGGATGCCACCTTTTTTCCATTCTCCATCAAAAAGGCATTTCATGGCCGGAGCAATAGCCTTGGGATTGGTTCCTATCAATTCGTTCGTTCCTACTTCACATGTCTCCGGACGTTCTGTATTTTCGCGCAAAGTCATGCATGGCACGCCCATCACGGTGGTTTCCTCCGTAATGCCTCCCGAGTCGGTCACTACACATTTGCTCCGTTCAACCAGATAGTTAAACTCCAAATATCCCATCGGTTCCACGACATGCAGATTGGGTGCTTCGATACCAGCCTCCTTGAAAAGACGTGCCGTACGCGGATGCATCGGGAAAACAATAGGCAGACCATGTGAGTTGTTGATAATCTCATCAAAAAGTTCCTTCATATGAGAAGTCTCATCCACATTAGCAGGACGATGCAGAGTGAGAACCAAATAGTTTCCCTGTTCCAGTTTCAGTTCGTCCCACACGTCCGGCCTGATAAATCGTTGTCGATTGGCCAATAGCGTATCAATCATGACATTGCCTACCAAATGGATACTTTCTGGCGCGATACCAGCCTTCAGCAGATTAGTACCTGCCCATTCCGTGGTGGTATAGAACTCATCAGCCAAACAATCGGTTACCATACGATTGATCTCCTCGGGCATTGTCAGGTCGTAACTGCGAATACCGGCTTCGACGTGTGCCACCTTCGTGTTTAGTTTCTTTGCCACAATCGAGCAAGCCATGGTCGAGGTCACGTCACCCACCACCATCACCATGTCGCATGGATTAGCCATCAGGTCACGCTCAAAAGCCACCATGATATTAGCGGTCTGTTCGGCCTGAGTACCACCACCGCAACCAAGGTTTACGTCCGGTGCAGGAATGCCAAGTTCTTCAAAAAAGGTGTCGGACATGTTCTTATCGTAGTGTTGTCCGGTGTGCACCAGTCGGTAATGGAGATTTTTGCCCGTTGCTTCTGCAGCCTGTATGGCATGAATCAGAGGAGCTATTTTCATGAAGTTGGGGCGTGCCCCAGCAATTAATGTAATGAGCATATCATTATTCTTTATTTAAATTTCTTCCAGAAACTATCCTTTCCTTGTCTCGCCAAAGCAACACTATCAGGATAGTGCTCAATGAACCATACCAGAAAAGATGTGTAATCAATTTTATCTGCCAGCATGTGCATTCTACGCTTTGCCCACTCGGCTTTCATGGCCTCGGCTCCCATCGCAAGCAGGGAGTCCACCTTGGCGAACATTGCCTCTGATTCGTCCGGACGAAATCCATAGGTCAATTCATATGTATGTTCTTCCTCCTCCAGATAGTGAATACGCCCCACAAAGGTATTGCATCGTATGGCCGGTGTGCCCAAGACAGCCGCTTCAGACGTCATGGTCTGGCTGTCGCCTATCAGCATCGTGGCATAGTACATCAACGAGTGAGCTTTCTCCGGACTTACCTTCAGTTGATACGGTTTGAACTCCTCATCTATGTTACGTTCTGTGGTAATAAACACTTTGCCAATCTTGGACAATTTTTCTACCAATTTCCGTTTATTTTCGATAGTTAATCCTACAACTCCGACATCATGGTGAGCCTTAAAGGCATTAAATCGCATTACGAAATATGGTTCCAGAACACGTACATCATCATTCGCCATGATTTCGTATCGTACACCAGCATCATCCAAAACAGAAGGATCAGGAGTAAAGCGATTGGGATGCAGATATGCCAACTCGTGGTAAGCCGGATAATATACCAGTTTTTTTACCACACGAGGTGTGCCTTGTGGCGACAGCACCACTGATGCGAACGGATGAGCATACTTTGCAAAGAGTGGTTCCACCTCATCGTCGTCATCGTCCAAAATAATACTCTTCATGCGGCACAACTTGCTAACATGCGCCAGGTTGATACTCGACCCAATACCGATGTCTATTCCATGTCGAATGGCAAACCACCAAATTTTCATGTCGTAGATGATTTGCTCCAATCCCTTGATAAACAATTTATCATTCTTCTCACCTAACTGTTGATAAGGAATTCCATACAGATCCATCAGTTTCTTGGCCGAGGGGATGTCCTTTACCAGCACGTGAACCTCATGTCCATGTGCTACCAGTTCCTTATAGGCATTGCGCAACAAATGCACATGTGCAGGATGATTTATGTCAATGAGTATTTTCATCGTTATTTGATTTTCTTCAATAGTTTTACCCCCAATTCTCCACACATGTACAGAGCCGGTTTGCAGATGTATTTGTATCGACCATGCTCAACCAATTCTCCTCCAAATCGCGCTTTGAAATCGCGCACCCCATAGGCTTCCTGAGGTGTGCCAGCTCCCATCATATCAAAACGAGGCAAACCCATCTCGGCTGCATAGCGAATACCAGCATAGGTAGCTACAGACGAAGGGAAGATGGACTTCCACTCGCCATCACGTCCCGCCACAAACCATTCATACAGACATCTTCCCTCCTGCATCACACATACGGTACCGCCTATCATCTCCAGTTCGCCGGCCATGTTTTGCAATCCCACCAAGATAAACCGAGCATCTTTTTGCTCATAGAGTTTTTCAAAGAACGACAATGGGAATAACGGAGTCTTTACTCTGGTGGCATAGAGGTTCTTGAGGATAGCGTAGTATTCTCGCACTTGCTCAATAGTAGGATGATCTGTCACGACGACGCCATCACGGAAGCTGGTCTTGATATCTCGCACACGATTTTTGCCCATCGTTCCATTCACCACCTTATCGTATGCAATCTCATTCTTACACAAGTTGTCTGTTGCTGTGTGCATATTCCCGCAAAAGTCGGCAGTCACAATATGGAAATTGTTATGTTCCTCATACACGAACCCGGCTTTCTCAAATCCACTGCGCCAGCGACTATAGTCATTGAAGTTACGCGTCTCGATATAAATTGCCCCTCCTGATTCGTCAATCATCTTTCTCACTTCCGTCATGAGCAGCGTCACACCTTCATTGCTACAGTCGTCCGCCAATGCCGGCCCGCCGATGATGATAGCACGCCGAGTAGTGAATTGCTTGAGTGGGTTTTGCTCTATCGTAATATAGCCCACACATATACCACGCAAATCAGTCTCGCCACAAATGGCAACCACAAAAGGACAAAACAGTTCCGGCATACTTGCAAAAAATGCATACGCCTCCGGAGTCTGAAACCAGTTTCCAGTTTCAGCGGTTGCCACCAACTTTGTCCATGCAAAGCGGTCTATTTCGTTTATGTTTGTCAGTACAGACATGATGATTATCTTATCTTTTTGTCAGGATATCCCCGTAAATTGCCATCAGTTTCTCAACCACATCTTCATTACGAAGACCTGCCTCCATGATTAGTTTTCGGCCTTCTGTGCGTTTACCGAACATAAGTCCCTGCAGCAGCAAGTCTGCCAATTCTTTCGGTTCCCTGCTCTTCGCCACATAACAACCGTTGAGACCAGCTGTTCGCTCGGCCACATCTCCCACATCGACTGACACAATCGGACAACCACATGCCATGGCCTCCTTTATTACCTGCGGACTGCCTTCGGTCTTACTAGTCATAAGGATGGCATCACAAGCGTACATCAATGAGGAGACTTCGTCGCGTGAATAGCCTTTCAGTTCCACCAATTGCACTTGTTTCTCATTTCTTGTTTCTTGTTTCTCATTGAGCAAAGTGACTATTGCCTTCGCCAGCTCCGGATCCTTGACAGCGTTATCGAAAGCCCCAGCAAAGAGTACATGATACCTGTCTTTTTCTAATACGTGCGATATATCGGGACATTCGGCAGGAGGCTTAGGAAGATCAATACCGCAAGGAATAAGCGATGATCGTGTTTGTATTTTGCAAGAAGCGTCTTCCAATGCAATGGCCATTGTACGCTTGCTCACAAAGATGTTCCATGATGCCAGGCGCATGGCTATTTTTGAAAAGCGACGGGCATTAGGATTATTAATATCGCTACCGTGATATGTTACCACAACGGGTGTAAAACGCGAGGCAAAACAAGCAACGAGGCGCGAGACAAGACAGGCGGCGAGACCAGAAAGACCATAATGAGCATGCACGACATCGATATGGTCCCGACGAATGACACGACGAATGGCGGGGATAGCACGCAGGTAGCCCATTAGCCCCTTTCCGACTATGCCAAAATATTGCACATGACATCCTATTGCTTGCAGCGCATTGGCTTGCTCCACAATAAACGGTGCAAATTGTCCACCATGGGTATTATTGGAACCGACGATTAATATTCTCATTTTCGCATTCTTATAACTCGTGCCGGATTGCCGGCAACAACTGCGTTATCCGGCACATCATGAGTAACCACGGCACCTGCACCTATGATACTATGTGCGCCAATACGTTGGCAACCCGGCAACACGATAACACGTGTACCAATCCATACATCCTCGCATAGTTCAAGTGGAGTCTTCGGCAAATCGCTCCCTGAGCCAATCGGCACATCAGGATTAGAGAAATCATGCCCTCCACCCTGAAACAACACATCTTCGCCCATCATTAGTGGGCCGTGAATGGTCAGGATGCGGTTGTGGCAGGTAAAGTTTTTCCCTATGCCACAATCTCCAACCACATGAATGTCTGCACCAGAACCAACGTAAGCACCTTGCTCCAGATTAACGAATCCGTTGCACTCTGCAAACATGCCTTTCGCACAAAGATAGCGAAGCCATTGAGCGATTTTTCCCAATCCTGGCATCGTGGACTTGGGAAGATGCTTCGCCAAGCCATAGTATATAATATTCCAAAATACTCTCATATCGTATTATAATCCTCGTCCTTTCATTTTGAACCATTGCCAACCAACGCAGGCGACAAAAATGAATAGCACCCAATAGCTGTACCATTTTTTGGGGCGTTTATCCTACAAAAAGCGGCTCATGCCATATGCAGCAAACATAAGCATGAACGGCATAATCGGCATGTGGAAACGTTCCGATTGGGCGAAATTACTGAACACAAGCACAACCAAATAGCCGGCATAGTAGGCTTCAGAGAGCACATAACGCCTCCAATCGCCAGAGAACAGCAGGCAGAATATGGCAAAAACTACAAAACCGGACAGTATATTCTTTACAAAATTTCCGCCATGAATCATTCGTTGGTTTTCCTGATCAGGTGTAGCGACCATGGTAGGAAAAGGAATGGTCGTGATGAGCGGAGCAAAGACCGCCGCACCCGCATATTTGGCAAATTGATTGGCATTACCTTGCGAATCGGTTCTGCCTGCACGCCATTCCATGTTCCTTCGTTGCTCAGCACGTATATCCTGATTGGTTATCTCTCGTACTTCCTGTTCCAATCGTCCCCCCATCATTGTGAGAAGCAGACCACCAGCCAAAAGAATCATGATAATTCGTTTTCCCCATGACACAATCCGAGTGGAACTAAGCGTAAGTGCACAACCTAATGCCAGAATAACTACGGCTCCCAGCACGGTTCGGAAAGTGAACAAGGCCAACACGCACAGCAGCATCGGCAGTATTTTCCACACATTGAATTTCCGTAATCGCATAACCTGGTCTGCCTGATCGATGGCCGCCACGGCCAGAAAAACCATCTCGACCTCCTTCAGGTGCAGGCCGCAATAGTATATCATGTTAGGCATCAGCATACAAAAAATGCCAGTGAGACGCCCTATGCCTTCTCCAAATTGGCGAGAGGCCAGATGGTACATCATGACCACAGTCCACGTGCTCCACACGCATTTCAGGATACGAGTTATCAGGAGGTTGGTTCCCAAGAGCGTGTATTGCAATGCCAAATAAGTGACATATCCTCGGTCTGACAATTCGTAGCTACCCCATCGATACATGGTGCTGATTGCATCCCAAATTTCGTTCCCATGATTTACCAGATCAACCACATATTCTCCGGCAGCATGGTAAGCCACCACATCACCCGGATGCCACTCGAAATGTTCTCCCGTTGCCCAATAATAGAACCAATAGGAGAAAAGCGTATATATCAGTCGTATCGAAAAAGATGTGACAATCAAACGCTTGGTAAAAGTCTTGACAGTCAGTCGTGCCCAACGCTTGCTCAGATAATTGCTATAATAAAAGAATCCCACTACAGAAACGACACCCACCAGCATGAGATACCACTCTATGGCATAGCTCATGTACATGCCAGTAGCTACTATCAGCGCAGCCACATAGCAATACAGGGCCTGAGTGCTCATCCATTTGGGCACATAGTTACCTTGCGGTTGAAGTCTGTTTATCGGTTGTGCAATATTCATCTTTCGTTAGCCAAACATCTTTCGTTTGATTTTAATTAGTTTTGTGCGGATTTGAGGCGTGAACAAACGCAGTAGGCATGCTTTCCACTCGCAACCACTGCTCCAGGAGTCTAACCCACGATGTTCACAATACGTATTCTCAGTCCGAATATCCTCTCCGGTTGTCAATACCGGGCAAAAATATGCCACCGGGTAAATCTTCACCCACTGGGATTTGTGCACATCCGAAGCGGCAAAATAAGACACATTGGTTGTCAGGTCGTATTGGCCGTCGGGTCGGATAAAGGTACGAGAATCATATGCGTGCAGCATTGCTGAAACCCATTCCCCATGTGCTACTGTTGCCATCACGCCCAACATAGGCGGCTCTCGCTTACTCCCTTCCCGTCCCACAAAAGCCACATTGGTCAAAAGAGGTGCGAACGACTTATACACCTCAAAGTCCACATCCATATATAGGCCTCCTTCACGCTCCAACGCCCAAAGGCGTACATAGTCGCTCACGAAAGCATACTTGCCAGCAGCATAAGCTTCACGCACATAGAGAGGCCATACGGCCAAAACGTCCTCAAAAGAAGCCATACCGGCCGTTTCTGCTATCGTGTTTTCGTTCCATAGACGATAGCTCCATTCGGGTTCCGGCATAAACTTGCGCCACGAAGCCAGACATTGTTGCACCAATTCCGGAAACGGGTGGCCGCCTATCCAGACATAATGTATTTTCTTCGGAATCATGACAGATGCAGTATTTTGACGAGTGTTTGTTTCAGGACAGAGCCTGTTTGATAAATTAAATGTTTGCATCGCATCCGCCACATAGGAGCCCGATAAAAGCGCACCACGGAGTCAGGTTGCGCCGACCAGTCCACTTTCCTGAGTTGCTCAGCAGCAGCCTCATGATAGCCTTTGTCAAGCCAATAGTCCCGCAACCCCTCTACACGCAGTTTATCCAGCAATTGCTTCCATGCCACAGCCTGAGGATGGTTAACAGCAGATAAATCGGATTGTGCAATCATGCACTCTATCTCCTCCAGATGCCAGAGCATGTTGTGTTCGGGCGCATGCAAGTTATGTGTTGCCCGTTGGCCAGAAGGGATGTCATTGTTGTAGTACGCCAACGGTTTGTCCAAAAAGGCGACCGGATGGCGAAGAGCAATCTTACTCCACAATAAGAAGTCTTCTCCCAGTCGTATACCTTCAGAAAAACCGCCAGATGCCTCATAGACCGAACGACGCATCATCGTGGCACCCGTCCAAACAGGCATACCTGTTCCTCGGTAATAAGAGAGGGGATAATCAATATATGCACCCTCGATATAAGCCGGATTAGTCACCCCCACACGAGTCTTGCCCGGCTTGTAGTAGATATAATTGGCAGCCCACAGACCAGCATCCGGTGTCTTTTCCGCAAAAGCAACCATTTGTTCCAGATAAGCCGACTCCCACCAGTCATCCGCATCCAAGAAAGTCACCAACTCTCCACAAGCGGCCTTAACGCCATTGTTTCGAGCCACGGCCACACCGGAGTTGGGCTGAGAGATCAGTCGAAAACGCGAACAGTCCTCCTCCTTCGCCAGCCATTCCGACACCACCTCTGCACTCGCGTCGGTACTGCCATCATTAATAATGATGCATTCCCAATCGACAAACGATTGCGAGGCAATGCTCTGCAGACAATGCACCACATATTGGGCCTTGTTATAGAGAGGGATGATGATGCTTACTTTAGGCATTTTTCTTGGGTTTTCTGAATATTTTATGATCCCATCGATTCAATATACGCTCCATCAGCCATACGGCCTTATAAGCCCACGGATGCTTCCTCAAGTTATCCATCTGCTCCATATCGAATGCATGTGCATCGTAATCAGCAAGCACAGCCGCAGGCAGCAGTTCTTCCACGACCCTGCGCCGCTCTTCGTTTCTTAGGCTCATATTTCTTTCCGATACACCAGTTGTGTCAAATATCGTCATATCAATATCCACATAGACAGGTTTAACATGCCCAAGAGCGATGACTTGCATAAACCATTTCCAATCGGACACAATCTTGAGGGTCTCGTCATAGAGTCCATATTGGTCAAACAAGGAACGCCTGATCCAGCAACAATCGTGGTTCATGGTGCTGGAATAGTATTGTCTCAACGAGAAAGCAACTTCCCCACTCTTTCCCTCCATAATACCATCTGCACGTTGTCGAATCATGTTGCCATAGACAATTTCTGCCGCCTCGCCCTGATGAATAAGCGACTGAACGAACGATGTCATTCGTGCCAGCACATCATCCGAAGCAAACCTGTCGCCAGCATTGAGTATCTCAATATAGTCGCCCGAGGCCATGCGAATGCCCTTATTCATCGCATTATAAATACCATCGTCAGGTTCGCTAACCCATTTTACTACACGAGAGGACAAGGCGCACTGTTCGTATTGGCAAATCATCTCTACCGATGCATCCTTGCTGCCGCCATCCACGATAATATGCTCCAACTCCAGTCCTTGGGAAATTGACTGCCGAGCGACACTATCCAACGTCTTACCTAAGCCTATCGAGTCATTAAAATTGATTGTTATTATACTGAGTTTCATAAGGGGATATTCTCATAATTGCATTGCAACCACAACCCAAGTTCGCTAATAATGTGCCATCATCGAACTTTTGCGATGCAAAAGTACAAAAAAAAATAAACATATGCAAATAAAACGCAGCGTATCGACGAAAAAAATGCATTTCGGAGCGATTTTGTTAGTTTTTCACAGATTCCAAGGTCGAAAATGCACATATCACGACCAAAATCCACTTAAGAATCGAAATCGCACATATTACAAGACTCCAGTAGATAATTGTAGCGCCCAAGGCAGTAAAAGTTAATGAGTTGCTTTAATGAGTACGGAGGCTACAGGAAGGCTGCTGGAACGCTCGAGAGCTATCGCTTCAGAGTCGCTTCAGAGTCGCTTGAACGCTCGAGAGCTATCGCTTGATGACCGCTTGCTTTGGAATCCGATGCAAAGGTACGATGAACATTATGGGGGTTGCAAATTATTTGAGCAAAAAATGAAAAAAATTTTTCAAGTCGATAAAAAACGGCTTGCACAACGACTGCTGATGGAAAACGAGGATGGATACCAGAATAACAGAATAACACAAAAATGTGGGTTGAGTCAGTCCGAAAATATGGTCATTATATTATATAATATATAATGGATATTTCTGGCACAAAAATAGATGTGTTATTCTGTTATTCTGTTATTTTTGGTGAGTTCAAAACGACAATGAAAAATCGTTAATGGTGCGATAAATACATAGTTTATACCATTCGCAGACTAATCAATTGGTTTCCATCTCCATGAGCATCACATTGTGCGAGCCTGCCTGATATTCGCTTGTAGTGCCATCGGGCAAGAAAAGCGTAGCACTACAGCCCTCCGGAATGGTGAATGAATATGAGAATCGTCCTCCATCGACCCTCTCCCAACGGGCGAAAACAGTTCCAAACGAGGTATTAAGATAGCCCTGGGCGTATGTCATCTGATGAGTTGGATCAGGCAAAGGTCGCAGTTCGAAGTGACGAAATCCAGCTTCCTTTGCATCACGTTCAATACCGAGAACGCGTGACATCAGCCACTGACCGACAGCCCCAAAAGAGTAATGATTGAATGAATTCATCGAATTATTGCCACCAAATCCCTCAAAGTCGTTGTACGAGTTGAGACGTTCCCAAATGGTTGTTGCGCCTTGCGTGACAGGATAGAGCCATGAAGGATAAGTCGTTGTTTGCAAAAGTCGATAAGCAACATCAGCACGTCCATTATCCGTTAATGCTTTGGAAATCCACGCAGTTGTGACAAATCCTGTCATTAGTGAATAAGGCGGACAAATGACTCCCTGATCAGTCGAATTTTCACGTTCAATGGTAGCAACCAAATTGTCGACCATCTTCTGACGCAAAACGTCATCTTCAATCACTCCAAATGCCAATGGCAAGACATAACTGGCCTCATAGTCGGCCTCTTTCCCTTCCAATTCAGGCATATAAGCCGAATATAGCGACTTTCCCGTGTTTTTATCCACATAGTGATCCACATAAAATGCCTTTCGCGCACGAGCAGTCTGTTCGTAAGCCTCGGCATCGGCGTAGTTCCCCAACGCGTATGCCATCTGAGCCATACACTGCAAATCAAAGATATAGTAACATTCAAACTGCCCAGTTTTATCAATACGGAAGTATTCCAGATTGAGCCAGTCTCCCAAATCTCCCCAACTGCCCGTCTGTACGAAGAGCCCCGTTTCCGGATCGATGTAGTTATGTTTGACATACTCCATATACCGTTTCATGGCATCATAATGCTCCTCAACAACCTGCAGTTTTCCCGTTTGCCGCCATGCCTCATAAGCCAATGTGACGCCCGAACTTCCCCATAGAAAACCACCGAAGCCACCACCTACAGGTGCTATATCCGGGAATCGTCCATTCTCCTCCTGCAGGTCGCGAATATTGCGTAAATGGCGACGCAGAAAGTCGTAATTATCAGACACATAGGTAGATGTTCTTGAATAGACACTGATATCACCACCCCATCCCAAACGTTCGTTACGTTGTGGACAATCGGTCGGAATGGAGATAAAATTCCCCAATGTTGACCACTGAATATTTTTCCACAAGCGATTAACCAAAGGATTGCTGCACTCAAAATCACTCGCCAATGTGACACTACTCAGTACGCGTCCTCTGACATCCTCAAGTGGCAATGCCTCATCGATACCAGTAATCTCCACATAGCGGTATCCATGCAAAGTAAAGTGCGGAGCAAAAGTCTCCTCCGCTCCACCGGCAGCATAGTATAGGTCTTGTGCAAAAGCAGCACGAATATTTTCCATCATCACCATTCCCTTGTTCAAGGCATATTCAGGCATGTCGGGATATCGCACTTCCGCAAATCGCATACGGACCCGTTGGCCGGCCTGCAGATGTCGAAACGTTATTTCGGGCAGCCCTGCCATATTTTGTCCCATGTCATATACGTACACACCCTTGCGCACCTGCTCGACGCTTTGAGCAGTCAGCACCCCACGCACGCGTACTCCTTCATCGGGTTGTGGCAGCAATTGAAAGTGGGTATAGTCATCAACCACAGGAGTATTGAAGGCTTTCTCGGAAGGCAAATGGCCATCCAATTTCATCACTTTAGCAGGGATTTTCTGTGAAGAACAAGCGGCCTGGCGAGCATCAATAATCTCACCATGGAAGCGTGATGAATAGCGAATTGGACCATCGGTTGCCACCGTCCAGTCCTGATCATTAGTCGTCAGCACCTGCTCTTCACCGTCTTCATAGCGAACAACAAGTTTGGCAATAAAGGCCAACTGATCGCCAAAATGATTGACCCCTTGACTCCAATATCCAATAGTTCCCATCCACCATCCTTCACCCAATAGTGCCAGAATGTCGTTGTCGCCGACATGCAACATGTCCCGCACATCATAGGTCTGGTAGTAGTGCGTTCGATTATATTGCGAACAGCCCGGCGCGAAATAGTCATTTCCAACCTTTTGAGCATTCAGATAGACCTCGTAGATGCCCCGCGCAGAAGCGTACAAGATTGCCGATTCGATAGCTTTGTTCTTGACCTTCAGCGTACTGTACAACTCCGGCATCCCCATGTGACTGGGGTCAAAAAGCGGCTGGTCGTTCAGCGTATCAGCATGATACAGCAGGGTGTATGGCGTACGGATGTTTCTCACTTCCACATGTGCAAACGTTGCTTCTCCGCGCGTGCCAATCTCGCCCAAGACCGGATAAGGTATGTAGTCGCCACCGGTTTGCTCGCAAGGTGTGGCATGGATTTGATCACTCATCAGCGAATCGTTAACCTTGAGCGCCATCAATCCCTGCATGACGATTGCATTTATGTGTAACGTATCGTTCAGCCAATGCGATGGTAATGTGTAGCGAACCACTTCGTGTTCCCGGCCATCATTTTCATACCCTTTACGCTTCAATGCCACCTCGTTCCCCTCGAAACAAAGCGACATATACACCTCATCTTTTCGGCTCTCTACGCCCATATGATTGAGATTTTTTGTCATCAATCGTTCGTCATTCCCACCAAACAAAAAGGCCGCTTCTCCGCCACCGGTCTTCACATCAAAATCGAGAGAAAATTCCTGTAAATAAGGTGCATTAAGTACCACTTCATCGGTACCAATCCAGTCAGCCCCTACGAGTGCATGCTGATTTTCAGGTGCATGGCAAGCTGGCAGCATGGGCAATGCCAATAAGGCAAATAAAAGGTTGTTTTTCATGATAAAAAAGTTTTGTGAGTGCAAAGATACGACTTTTTTTTGACATTCGCAAAATATACAGCTTATTTTCTGCGTTTAGCCTCCATTTGGTCATCAGATTCCCTATGAAATTTCTCAGGATTACCCTTAATACAAAAGAACGGACACCACGGTGTACCCTATTGAATAATCGTATGCGCGAACAAAAAATCCGAAACACAAAAAGTCAATTTATACGCTTAATATTAAATAAAAACACAGATTTATAACAAAAATAAGACATATTTTAGGCCTGTTATTAAAAATAGAACACTCTTTGAAAACGATAGATATTGCACAAATCAAACAAATGCAGTAATTTTGCAGCCTCAAAAAAAACAAATCACATGATATATATGATGAAACAAATCAGTAAGATAATCAAGATGGCCGCAGGCGTACTCTGCATGGTCAGTAGTCCACTCTGGGCACAGTATCAACTACCCGACCCCGGTTTTGAAGATTGGGGAGGTCCGGCTTTCGATGGAAATGTACAACCTCGTTATTGGAACTACTCCAACGTTGAGCAGTTGGGTATCAAGTTCAATTTTGCACAACGAGAAACCGGCCACAGCGGCAATTACGCAATGAAAGTGCAAGGTCAGCGTCTCGAAGTGATGGGCATCGGCGAGACCTCACCAGGTTATATAGCGTTGGGACATCCCTGGGCCTACGTATCCTCCCTCAGCGCCATCAACAAAGCCACAGCCGGCACGTATGGTGGAATCGCATGGACACATCGACCAGATACCATGACCGTATGGATCAAACGTACGGGTAACAATACGGCCGATGAAAACTATAACATCGTCTTCTACTCGTGGGTAGGTCGCGCCGAAGGATATAGCTACAAGGCAAAAGACGGTTCTTGTACCGCCGTGCCATCCACCTATATCTATGACGGCGAACCGGATATACGAATCACCAATGATGCCAACGAATGCACCACTGTCACGCCAGGTCAGCAGGTGGCAGAAGGATGGATATACGAGCGCGCCAACTATGCCAATTGGACCAAGATCAAGATTCCTATTCTATATCTGAACAACAATATTCCAGAGAAATGCAATGTCATCTTCTCCGCTTCCAATTACCCAAATTTCGGCGCCACTACAGGCCTTTACGCAGGGAATACGCTTATCGTGGATGATGTGGAACTCATCTACTCGTCACGCATACAAAAGTTGTACATAGGCGGAAGGGAATGGAAGGGATTTGATCCGAACAACACTGGTATACAGACCTATTCCTTGGGACAAGGGGCAACAAGCATCCCTCAGATTGAAGCCCGCCGTGGTGCCGGAACCATCACAAATGTGCACAACCAGACCGCCACTTTCGCAGGTCGTGTATTGTCCGGTTCGGAAATTAGCATCACAAACGGAACCGTGGACGGAACCCCAACCGTCATCACAGTCTTCTCAGAAGATGGTTCGTCCTCCACACAATACCAGATTCAGTTCGTCAGCCAGCAGTCCAACAACCCTCGCCTCGCCGGCATACAGGTGGATGGGGTTCCCATCAGCGGTTTTAACCCCTACCTCACCAACTACACGGTCCAAATACCTTTCGGCACAACAACGACGCCAGTCATCACCGTTGATAAACAGGAAGACAGCCAGAATGTTCAGATTACGCAAGCCGGTTCACTCAATGGCACAGCGACAATAGTCGTGACAGCTGCCGATGGCAGTACCACACTGACCTACACGGTACATTTTGTGCAGCAACAACTGACCGACAACACCCTGCAGGACATCCAGGTGAATGGGTCATCGATCCCCGGCTTCATCAGCACAAAAACGACATACACTATCGAACTGCCATTGGGCACAACCAGTGCACCCACGGTGACGCCTATATCACGATACCCTGCCGGACAACAGACGATTCAGATTGTGCAAAACACGTTGGACGTCTCGAGCGGCACCGGACAATGTAAGATCAGCGTTTCGGCCCCCGGTGCGCCAACAACGCGTACCTATACGCTCAACTATCGTGTGACGGCCTCGACCTATTCCTTTCTCAGCGACCTTCGCATCGATGGCAGCACTATCGCGAATTTTGAATACGACCGACTGACATATTATGTCAATCTGCCCATTGGCACCACTTCGTTACCGACTATTGCATGGACAGCAGGCGACCCCTATCAAACCATCACAACAGATGCTTCGGGCATCACCGGTGCTGAGGGAACATTTAAGATTCAGGTGCAGGCAGCTTCCGGAGCGCAGTCCATCTACCGCATCATCTTCAGTTTGGAGAAATCCAGCAACAACTACCTTTCTGCCATTCTCATTGACGGACAGTTATTGCCATCGTTCTCGCCCGATCAAACAAGCTATAGTTACGAGCTACCCATCGGCACCACCACACTCCCCGAGATAACCTGGACTTCAGATGACCCCTATCAGACCATCACACGTTTAGACGGCGGCATCAATGGTACCACTCGTATCACGGTCAAAGCCGGCGATGGATCCACACGAGTGTACACCATCACCTTCTCCGTGGCCAAAGCTTCAGACGCAACTCTTCGAATGATCTATCTGGACGGAGAGCCACTTGACAACTTCAGCAGCTCCGTTCTTGAGTACTCCATACTCCTGCCCCAAGGCACCACTACGCTCCCCGCCATCACCTATCTCCAGCACGACGAATATCAGACAATAACTGTCCGTTCCGGTGGCGTCAATGGCGATTATCGTATCACCGTCCGCCCTCAATCAGGTGCATCACAGACTTATACACTCCATTTCTCGGTGGCCGTTTCTGCCAATACGAGCCTAAACATGATTTACCTCGATGGCATAGCCATACCTGATTTCGACCCCACAGTCTTAACTTATTCCGATACGCTTCAAGCCGGCACCTCTACGCTCCCTGTTGTCACGTTCGACAAGGCCGAATCATCTCAACGAGTAATCCCAGAGCAGACAGGCAATACGATTCGCCTGATTGTCACAGCCGAGAATGGCGCAACCGCCACCTATACCATCACCTTCGTTCAACTCAAGTCTGCCAATGCGTTCTTGAACATGATTTATCTGAACGGAGAGCGACTTCCCGGCTTCGATCCCGAGCAACTCAACTATTCGCTTTTCGTGGCGGATGAGGCCCTCGTTCCGGCGATTTCCGTGGACAAGAACATCGGACAACACGTAGTCATTGCCCATCCTGCCGGATACGGCACAGCACAGATTACCGTTACTCCGGAGCAGGGAGGTGCCAACATCTATCAGATTACGTTCCGCTCGCCGTCAGACACCATCACGCCCGTCATTCCGGACCTTTCCGAGAATGTCTTTCTGTCTGATATTCAACTCAATGGGCAGTCACTTGAAACCTTCTCTCCTGCCGTACACGAATACACCATCACCTTGGGAGCTGACGAATCTTTGCCGGTCATCACCTGCAGCAAAGGCGAGTCAAAGCAGAGTATGGTAGTCGGTCAAAGTCGAGGCATGCAAAGCATCATCACCGTTCTCGCCGAGAATGGTACTACTGCAACCTATACCCTCAATTTCGTCCGCACCCCTCACACCGATGCGGCACTGCAGGACCTCAAACTTGACAACGTAACCATCGATGATTTCCGAACCGACCGCTACGACTACCACGTCACGCTGCCGGTGGGACTATCAGACCATAAGAACATCACCGCAGTCACACGAAGTCCTTACGCCTCACTCACTATCTCTGAGAACGACACGGCGCAATTTGTGGATGTATATGCAGAAGATGGCACGCATCTCACCTACACGGTCCACTACCATTTCGTCCCTTCCACCAATGCCCTTTTAAGCAATGTGCTCGTAGATGGCGTTGCTCTCAGCGGCTTCCAAAGCAACAAGTATCAATACACACTTTCGCTCCCGTGGCATGCCACTTCACTTCCGGAAATCACCCCTGTACTCGCCGATTCTAACGCGCTGGAATACATCATCCAATATGGTAATATCAGCACTCCGACCACCATCACCACCCTTGCACAGGATTCCATCACATCTGTCACTTACGAGTTTCATTTCCAGATGCCAAAATCCTCTAATGCAACTCCAGAGAGCATCGATGTAGAAGGCGTTAGCGGCTATTCGTTCGACCCCGATCAGCATGAGTACTACCTCACGCTCCCTTATGGCAGCACCACCACACCTGACCTATATGCGACCAAAAGTGAGCAAGAGCAGGAGATTGTTGTTACCCGCCGTGGCATATGTGATCCTTCTGAGGTGATCATCACCGCAGAGGATGGCACACAAAGCACGTATCGCTTCTACTACAGCGTGGACATACCCTCTTTTGAGAACGTACTCCTTCAGATTGTTCATTCCACGGGAGTCATTGATTTAGCGGCCAATCCTTCCCAAACGGATTACACCGTCAGTCTCCCACATGGAAGCACTTCGTTCAACGTCCTTTCCGTCGTCAAGAATTATCCCGAGCAGAACGTCATTATTGCCAATGGTGGAATAGCACGGCCAACCCAAGTGACAGTATTATCCGGTTTCAACGGCATACCAGACCGCACCTACACCATCACCCCGGAAGTTCAGTTTGACGCACCAACAGCCCTCAGCAGCCTTACCGTCAACGGAGTCTCCGTACCGGATTTTTCACCTCAACAGCACCATTACGTCATGGCCGTCAATGCTGCACCTGCGGTCTCGGCTACCCTCTACAACAGCAGTTCCACTTTGGATGAGACGCTCACGACCAAACATTGGGAAGGCACAGTGGAAGATAATCTTGGCAATAGCGAAACATATCATATTTGGTTTTACTACCCGGGCGATATTTCTTTCGACACCGATTTTGAAGACTGGTACGATGTCAGCAATGCGCTCGCCGTCGTAGATGGCGGTGTGCCTATGGGATGGCATAGTCCTATCGACGCTACCACCACCGGTGACAAGGGTTCTTACCACCCGGAAGAATCGCTCGACCACTCGACGGATGCCACCAGCGGCACCACCTCAGCGAACCTGAAAACGGCATACCTGCTCACCTCTGCAGAAGCCATGCCGGGCGTTCTTTCGCTGTCACCGCAAACCGTCACTGTTGGTGCCTATTATATCGTTGGACACACGGCTTCGACCCTCTCTTTCGGTGAGCCTATCACATTCCGAAACACTCCCGATAGTGTTGCACTTGACTACAAGGCACTTGAGAACAACAAAGTGACAGCATGGCACTGGTTGTGGAAGGCCAACAACCAAACATCGTTTGATTACACTGGGTCCTACAACACCAAGAATGTATGGCAAACGGTCAGCAAAAAGCTTACTTATGCGCAAGGCTTTGTGCCAACTACGCTCGACATTCACATCTGCCCGGCCCAGTCCGAAACGCTCTCCGACTATTATGTTGGCACCAGCGGTGCACAAAAAGCCAACCGCTACACGTCCAGCATGCTCGTGGATAACCTCCGCTTCTTCTACAATTCCCGAATCAGCCAACTCAGCGTCAATGGTACTACAGCCACGCGCAACGGAAACAATTTCTCGTTTACACTCACCAATCCTGAGAACACGAGCACACCACAAATTTCCATCGTAGGTGAAGTAGAAGATCAGGCTCCTTTCATCACATGGAGCGATGAGGCAAACGGAGTCCGCACAGCTGCCATTCGCAATTTCGCAGAGGATGGGTCTTACACAGATTATACACTAACTATCACCCGTCCACTCTCCGCCGAGGATTCGGTTCATTACGAACTGACCAACGGCGACCTCAGTATTTGGCCGCTCAGCTCCCATCAGACCTATTCGGTAGAGAAGAACAATTACCAATATCGCATCCTCGTTACCGCCGAGAATGGTGCGCACCGCACCTTCACTATCCCACGCGGGAACGCATCCAACGACTGCGAGACTTTTGAGTTCAGCGACACTCTCCATGCCGAGCCATTCATTGACCACATCGAGCCGCAGACCATAAAAGAGACCTTCTTGCCACAGCTCTCTTCGTCAGCCGACCTGCAAGGTATCCTCATCAATGGCACAGCACTCGCAGAGTTCAATGCGCTCAATGCCAACTACACCATCGTGTCGGATCAGCCACTGGCAGTAAAGCCAATCGTCTCGGAAGGACAGACGATAGCCGTAACGCATGCGCTGAGTGGACAAGAGCACACTTTCAGCATCACCGTCACCTCGCAAGATGGAGTCAATACCGCCAACTACACCATCCTCCAGCAACCTGCTCCGGTCACGCTCCATTCGGCCGAACTGACTGGCATACGAATCAACGGACAGATGTGGCAGGATTTTGCGCCGAACATCCATCAATACGATATCACCTTGGACGTGGATTACCCCAATCTGATTGCCCAGATGCCGGATGTCAATTACATCACCGCCGATTCGCTTCAGCAGGTGGAAATCACGATTGCGCGTCAGGGAACTGACCATATTCTCACCTGTAATGTCTTTGCCGCAGACGAGAGTGACGATGCACAATATATCATCCGATTCATCTCGCATCAGGTCAATCAACCGCTGCCGGTAGAGCCTTCTCATGAAGCCTTGCTCAGCGGCATCATCCTCAACGGAGAACCGCTCGTTAACTTCTTGTCCGAACAGATGAGCTATACCATCACCTTGCCGATGAAGCAGACCGAACTACCTGATATCCAGCTCCTTTTGGGACATCCGCGACAGCGCGTCACTTTCGCTCGCAACGAGACTACATGGCAGAAAACGGTGACTATCTCCGTCACCGCAGAAGATGGCATCACGCAAGCCGAATACACACTCCTTTTCAACCTCACGCCTTCCGACATCACTTCGCTGCAGATGATTTATGCCGATGGCCAGCAGCTCGCCAACTTCCATCCTGACCAACCAGACTACTCTTTCACATTGGCGTCAGGAACAACTTCTCTGCCTATCCTCACCTTCACCAAGGCCGAGGAAATGCAGACCGTAACCGTCACCACCGACACGCTCTCTACCTTCCCGCTCAGTGTCCTCACCCGTTTCTTCGTCACAGCAGAAAACGGTATCTCAACAGCCACCTACACGGTTAACTACACCGTGGCCCTCAGCACCATCGACCATCTTCTGATGATCTATGCCGATGGCGAACCATTGGACGATTTCGCCCAGGATGTGCTTTCCTATCACATCAACCTCCCCGTCGGAACACGCTCGTTCCCACATCTTACATGGGAGCAAGCCGAGCCGCACCAGACAGTGGCTGTCAATACCCTCATCTATAACGATTGGGCGCAAACTGTCGCACTTACCGTCACCGCCGAGGATGGCACCACTTCACGCACTTATACCGTCCGTTACGACATTCTCCGCTCTTCGGTTACCACACTCAACATGATTTGGATGAACGACGAACCGCTGGAATCGTTCGCACCGGAGAACTACTCTTATTCAATCCTTCTCCCGGTGGGCACCACTACCCTTCCTGCTATCTCTTGGACACCGGGTGACTCCTACCAAACCATCACCTCTGACACACTGCCAATCACCAACCATCATGGCCAGTTCACCATTTCCGTCACAGCTGAGGATGGCTCTTCCGCTACCTACACACTGCTCTTCGATGTGGAGTTATCGCAAATATCCTCCCTTGAGGGAATCTACGTGGATGGTGTGGCATTGGCCGATTTTGACAAAGAGATATACAACTATTCGCTACAACTTCCGCATGGCACCACCACTCTCCCGATGGTGACCTATACGCTCACCGAGGATGCCGAGAGTATCCGTATTGACACACTCGCTATCGAAGGCGAACCGCTGCCGGCGCTCATGTTTACCGTTACGGCAGAAGACAATGTCCACCTGTCGGTTTATACGCTTCACTTCACCATTGAGCCTTCTCATCTGGCCGATCTGCAGATGATTTTCCTCAATGGAGACTCACTCTCCGGATTTGCACCGGATATGGATGCATACACAGTAGCTCTGCCATATGGACAGTGGATAATGCCGGACATCACATGGACGACTTCAGATGACGAACAGACGGTGGAACTCATCATCGTGGATAGTCCGGAGGACAAACACGCCGAGTTGCGCGTCACAGCCGGGGACCAACTCACCCAAACCATCTACACACTTATCTTCATCGAGATGAAGTCCGACAACGCTTACCTGGCAGACCTCCGCCTCTTCGGTACTACGATCACCGGTTTCCATCGCGACACGATGCTATACACCTGCCCCGCTCGATTGGAGAACCTGGCGCATGCTACCGACCTCAGCGCAACTACCGAAGATCCGAATGCACAACTGATAATCAGCGAAATGGAGAACCACACCCTCACTGTGCTGGTCACCGCACCCGATGAACAGACTACGCGCTTGTATGTCGTGGAGCAACCGCTGATTCTCAACAGCAACAATCGACTGCAAATGATTTATCTGGACGGTGTGGAGTTGCGCAATTTCCATCCTGACACCTGCAACTACACCTACCTGTTGCCGGCCGGTACACTCAATGCACCGGAAGTCAGCGCCGTGGCCGAAGACGAGAAAGCGGTAGTGGAATATTCGGCTGTAGCAGTAGAGGATACGACACGTATCTACTGCACCGCAGAGAATGGCGACACACGCATCTACACCATCTTTTTCCACCAAACCGAGAGCAATCCGGGACAGACGGCCACCATTCAGGACGTGTTGTTCATGCACGTGGATGGCACCATGACCTATCGCGCAATATCGCTCCGAACAGGCGTCATACTGGCCATATATGACATGGACGGTCATCTCATAATGATGCAGTCGGTACCTGTTGTGAATCCTAATGACGTGGTCATTGACATCGATGAGAATGGCAACGAATATATCGACGAAGTCATGCCCGAAGCACAAGGTGTCGATTTCGAAGCACAGCCCGGGGTGCTTTACTTCTATGTCTTCTCGCACAGTACCGACAACTCACGTTTGGACAAAGGTGGCAAGTTCATGATAGTCAAATGACGACTTCTCCATAACAAGAAAGACGACTCTGCAATCACAGGGTCGTCTTTTTTGTTGTCTATACCAAAAAAATTGGCGGTGACGAATCAGAACTTGGCGGTGACGGTCATCTTCGCCCACGCACCGGCTTGGAGCAATCCGCCATAGTCATAATAGCGGCGATTGGTCATGTTGCTACAGTCGGCACTAATGCGCAAATGGGCATTTTCCCAATACAGGCTTCCGTCCAGCAGCAGAACAGGCTGATAAGCCTGCACCGCACCCTCAGCATCATTGTACTCACCCTCGCGCTGCTGATAACGCAACGACCACGACGCCGCCAGCACTCCCTTCTGTTCGGGGCTATCGCTGACGTACAAACCATGCTCAAGGCGGAGCACCAGTTTATGACTCAGATAATCGAGATAGCGCGAACCCGCCTCTTTCAGATTGAGGTCCAGATAGGTGTAGGCATACGACGCCTGTACCAAACGAAGCCATTCATTATGACGATAGGTGACACCGGCTTCGAGACCACAAGAGTTGACACGCTGCTGATTCATCGCATGATAGGGACGCTTGGCATCATCGGCCACATACACCCAGTCGATAATGTCCTCTCCCCAACGATAGTAGGCGTCTGCCATGACGCTCAGTTGCGGACGAACAGAATGCTTACCGATGGCAGAAAATTGCTTCACATAGCGCGTGCCAACCGACAGCGTCCATGCTTTCTCGGGCTTCAAATCACGATTACCCAACTGATTGCCCGCATTGTAATACAGGTCTGTGAACGTAGGCATACGCAGCGAACGGTTGGCATTCACATAGACCGAACTGCCCTGCGCATATTGGTAACCGATATTCGCACCACCGGCCACATTGTTGCCAAACATCGTGTTGTAGTTGCCACTCACGCCCAACGAAGCACTGAGTTCACGATAGTGGAAGGTCTGCTCTGCGAAATAGTTGATATTCAGTCGGTTCTTACCCTTCACCAGGTTCAGAACCTGCAGGTCCTTCAGGTCAAACCCATCGACATTGGGCACCTGACCGGCGGCATTGACGGTATCACCCAGGTTGGTGGAGTGTATATTCTCATTGCGCACTTCCACTCCCAACTGCGACTTACCGATGCGCGTCAGATAGGCTGCCTTGAGCGATGCGGCTGCGGTTTGAGAGAGGTGGAAATTGCCGTACAATCGCTGACCACGATGCCACTCATATCGGTCATAATTGGCGCGGTAAGAGACCTGGGCCTCGGTCGAGAAGGCACCGGCTCTATAGGCATACTTGGCCGAGCCAAAAGCAGTACGTGTGGCATCAAACTGGTCCTGACTGCCAAAACCATAAAACATGCCCGCTCCGGCATCCTTGTACTGGGCGCCCAACTGCACATCCCAGTGATGTGGCGACTCGATGGCCTGCGTTCCCTTCAGCTCCAGATACAGGTTCGCCAACCGTCCATCGCTATTGTCCAAACCCTTCTGCTCCTTCTCGCTGGGCGAAGGTGCTGCATAGCCATCCCAACGCGAGTATTCTGCCCCGGCATTGATGTGCACGTGCGACAGCGACCAACTGGCCGATGCACTCGGATTGACCAAACCGTTCATGCCGGCTGTCAGCGCCAACATGCCCTCTGAAGCCTGAAGACCGGAGCCCGTACTTGGCGAAGCAGCATCTGCCGCAGAGGCAGACGATTTCGTCACGATATTGATGGCACCGGAGAAAGCATTCACGCCAAACAGATTGGCACTGGTGCCCTCCAGCACTTCGATGCGCTCAATCAGACCGGCAGGCAGCGGCAGGTTCATCGCATAGTGACCTGTGTGCGCATCGCTCAGGTTCACACCATTCACCATCACCAGCACCTGATCGAACGTGCCTCCACGCATTGACACATCGGCCTGACCGCCATTCGCGCCACGAGTGCGCACATCCAGCCCGGGCAGATACTGCAAGATATCTGCCAACGTCTGAACAGGCAACGACTGGATCTCGTCCCGCGAGATCTGCGATACCATACGAAAAGCTTCGGATTGAAGTTCAGCTTTGTGCGCCGTAACCACCAGCTCCTGAACACTAAACTGGCGGACGGAGTCTTGGGGCGTCATGGCCCCGACCGTTTCTGATTGCGCCATGGCATCTAAGCCAAGGCCTAACGCCATGCAGCCGATGGCAGCACCTCGCACTGCCACATGCTTGCCTTGTTTCAGCATCTCTTTCTCGGCAATGTACGATGCCACACAACCGATCGTCACCTCACGGTGCAACGACTGGAAAGCTGCGTACGCCTTGTTGCTGAATTGGCGGAAACGGATGATCCTTGATTTTTTTAAAAACTTCATATAAACCGTCCATGTGAGGACGTATCTTCATTAGAGCAATCACTTGCTCTTACTCATTCCTGCATACCTATAAAGAAATAGTCAATAGTCAATAGTCAATAGTCAATAGTCAATAGTCAAATAGTAAATTGTCAAATAGTCAAATTGTCAAATAGTATTTTGTCCGCCTGCTAGATTATCTAGAACCTCTAGAATAGCGCAGCGGTCTAGTCAATAGTCAATAGTCAATAGTCAAATAGTCAAATTATCTGCTCAGCTTATGCCACATGTAGATTCCATAAAACGAGTTGACCAGATAGACCGAATACTTTGCTACGACCATGAACGAGAAAGCCGAGTCTGACATCAGCCACATACAGATATAAGCCACATTGATAATCAGCCACATATACCACTGCTCGACAAAAGCCTTCACCGATATCCACATGGTCACTATCGACATCACCGTCGTGAACGAGTCGAGCCAGAGCTGGGCGGTCGAGTCATAATCCAACTTCAGAGTCGTGAAACGCATATCCGGGAAGATGGCCATCAGCGTGTCTATCATCCATGGTCCAAAATACATCAAAAACACACTCAGTACCACCGTCGCACCCGCCACTACTGCCACCGTCAGCAGGCGTTGCAGCCACGTCATATAGCGCGTCTTGATCGTAAAACTCTCATCATCTCGCACGCGGCGGCTCCATTTTCGCCAACCTACAAACTGCATCGGCAGATTATAAAGCAAGCGTTGCAGCATGTCGCCATAAATGTGCGTGCAGAAACATATATATATGTGCAGTACGCCCTCCACTATGCCGAAGATCCAGTTCGCCATGCTTCCCTTCGCACCCAGCACCACGCAGAAGACACCCAGTATGGCCGCGATGGCCGATATCCATGCATTTACCCCGAAATCATGCTTGATGGCAAACGACGCCACGGCCAGCGACAAAATAGCCAACAACAGCAGTTTCTCAAACAGATTCAATGTCTTCAGACTTCTTGTGACGGTTTCAATGTATTTGTTCATATTTTCGTTTTCGTAGCCCTTTAGGCCTTATTAATTGGATTTCCGGCGCATAGCCCTTCAGGGCGTTAATTGTAAAACAGTATTTTGATATGACTGCTAGATTATCTAGAACCCCTAGAATAGCGCAGCGGTCTAGTCAATTGTCCACACGAAGTGATAGCGCCAAGCGAGGCGTTGCCGTCCCCCTTGCGGGTAAAGAAATAGTAAAATCAACTGCAAAATTACATAAAAAACACGAATTACGCAAGAAAAAACGTCATATTTCTTGCATACTCAAAAAAAAAGCAGTACTTTTGCGCCTATATTTTCGTTTTCGCAGCCCTTTATGGCCTTAATTGGACTTCCGGCGCATAGCCCTTTATGGCCTTAATTGGATTTCCGGCGCATAGCCCTTTATGGCCTTAATTGGATTTCCGGCGCATGTTAATTGTTAATTGTTAATTGTTAATTGTTAATTGGTAAGGCCGCTTGCGGCCGTATGTTAGTTGTTAATTGTTAATTAGCCCTTTATGGCCTTAATTGGACTTCCGGCGCATGTTAATTGTTAATTGTTAATTGTTAATTGTTATGTTCCACCACATATCACGCCTCTTCTCCTGGTTTTCTTCCCTCCTCCTAAACGGGGGTAACCGGTGGAGGACGTCTTCACTCTGTGCAGCCCCATGTGCGGCCCTTTGGGCAGCCCTATGGGCAGCCCTTTGGGCGCTCGTTTTCGTTTCCTGCGAGAACCGCATGACCGACGACCCCTCTTTGCATCTCCAGTACTCACAGGACTCCCTGCTGTTCGTCACCGTCTTCACCTACGAGGGCAGTTCCACTCGCACGCTCGTGGTGCGCAATCCTCATCAGCGGGCACTGATGATTCACTCCGCCCATATGCAAAACGGGCACTCTTTCCGAGTAAACCTGGATGGCGAGCAGGATCTGACGCGCATACATGATATCAGCGTGCCCGGAGGCGACAGCCTCTTCATTTTCGTGCGCGCCACCATCGATCCCGACGACCGTACACAGCCCCTCTATGTCGAAGACAAACTGGTGCTGGAGGTGGGGGACCACACCGAACAATTGGTCATCTCGGCCTATGGCTGGGACGTCGAACTTATCGATTCGCTCACGATCATGCGCGACACCACCCTGTCGGCGCGCAAACCCTACCTCGTCCGCAACTATATCTACGTGGACTCCCTCGCAACTCTCACCATCCAACCGGGTAGCCATCTCTTTTTCATGGATGGAGCACAGCTCCTATGCCAGGGCGGAATTATTGCCGAGGGAACGGCCGATGAGCCCATTTCGTTCTCCTCACATCGTCTCGACGACCTCTACACAGACATCCCCTACCTCTATGTCGGAGGCAAATGGGCAGGGATATATCTCTTGCGACCCGCTGTCGCATCCTTCGATCATGTGGACATTATCAGCGCCAACGTAGGACTGTTTTGTCAGGGAACAGGCAGCCAACAGCTCACCCTCCTCAATAGTCGTATCCACAACCACGACCTCTACGGACTCGTCATGCAGGATATCAACGGGCTCGTCGCAAATTCCGAGATTTCCAATGCCGCACACTATTGCGTCTATCTGTCGGGAGGGCAGCATCAGTTCATTCACACCACCATCGCTTCCTATTTCAATCACACACGTTTCGCCATACAAACGACCATGCGCAACGACACCATATCGGCCCTCTATATCCACGATCTGTCCAAGTCGCACCAGCGGACCGAACTGCATCTGCACAACTCCATCGTGGCCGGCGTCAAGCGCAGTTGTATGATGCTGGCTACACCGCTACCACAGTACTACACCGGCTCTTTCTCGCACTCCTATCTGCAGACCGACACGATTCGTGCACCCTACTCCGTCGCCAATGTCTGGGGACAGCGCACCGACACCGTCTTTGTCAACACCTACTACGCAGACAAAGGCCACTACTATGATTTCACCCTCGACTCCCTGTCTCGCGCACGAGATATTGCCGACTCCGTCTGGGCCGCGCTTTACCCACTCGACCGACGAGGCTTCTCACGCTTCGCCGATGGCCACCCCGACGCCGGCTGCTACGAATACATCCCCAACCTCTGACTACTCTCTGCCCTGTGTAGCCCCTTAG
>JAKSNQ010000050.1 GCA_024399615.1 Paludibacteraceae bacterium
AAACAGGACTCGAACCTGCACGTGGTTAAACACTCGCACCTGAAACGAGCGCGTCTACCAATTCCGCCATTCGGGCAAATTGGGCAAGCTACCCTATTTAAGAGAGAAAATGCAGAACCGCCGTTCTGCATCAGGCTCTTTCGAACTTTGAGCGGAAAACGGGACTCGAACCCGCGACCCCGACCTTGGCAAGGTCGTGCTCTACCAACTGAGCTATTTCCGCGATTGATAGGTGCTTCCTTTTCGAAAGCGGGTGCAAAATTACTGCTTTTTTTTGACATGACCAAATATTTTGAAGAAAAAATGCAAAAAATACGCGTTTTTTTTGTTTTTCGGCGTTTTTTTACTACTTTTGCACCCGTTTTTTGCTAATTTTGTTAATTCTCAATGCACAAAATCTCGCACGCGCTTCGTGCGCACGCACGTCAATAAAAAGGAACTTATTTGCATATGAAAGGTATTTACACGATTCTTTTACTCATCTGCTCGAACGTATTTATGACGTTCGCCTGGTATGGTCACTTGAAGATGGCCGAGTTTAAATGGTTTCAGGCTCTTCCTCTGATAGGTGTGATAGCCTTCAGTTGGGTCATTGCTTTTTTTGAATACTGCCTGCAGGTGCCGGCCAATCGCATCGGCTTTGAGGCCAATGGTGGTCCGTTCTCCCTGATGCAACTGAAAGTGATTCAGGAGGTCATCACACTGGTGGTCTTCGTCGCATTCTCTGCATTGGCTTTTCATATGCAGATTAAATGGAATCATATCCTTGCTGCCCTTTGTTTAGTTGGCGCCGTCTATTTCGTTTTCGGTTTCAAATAGCACCCTTTTTATGCAAAAAATATGCAGTCTATGCATAAAAAGAGGCCCAAAACGATGCAAAACAACAAAACGAGACTCACTTCAGAGTCTTACGAGAGTCACTCCAGAGTCTTACAACAATCTGATGACACCCTGTGATTGCATAAAAACTGCATAAAAGTATTCTATAAATCCACAAAAAGAAGAGACCATCGATGATAGTCTCTTCTTTTTGTGTGTTAGCGCCAAAAAAATCCCATCAAAGGCTCCACTCAAATGAGTCTTTTCCATCCTTGATGGTGAAGCCCAATTCGGTAAGTTGATTACGAATCAGATCGGAGGTAGCCCAATCCTTGTTGCGCTTAGCTTCCAAACGCATATTGAGGAGCAAATCCACAGCGCCTTTGTATGCGTCCATATTCTGGTTACCGGCAGCGGCATTATCATCTGCATCCAAACGAAGGCCCAGAATTTCAATAGCAAACGTTTTCCATGTTGCCAGCAACTCTGCCAAGTCGGTCTCAGAAATCGTTCCCTTGCCATCAGCCACCGTGTTGATTGCCTTAGCAGAGTCGAACAACGCAGAAATGACCGTAGAAGATTGGAGATCATCTGACATCGCCTCTTCACAACGCGTTGCCAGACCGGCGATCGTTTCAACGATATTGGCAGAAGTCTCGGTCGATGCCTTCAATTTGAGCAGGCGCGCATAAGCTTCGTTGATACGTTGCAATCCCTTTTCTGCTGCTTCAAGCGCTTCTGATGAGAAGTCAACAGTAGAGCGATAATGGGCCTGAAGGATAAAGAAACGGATGACCATTGGACCAAAAGGCTTGCTCAAAAGAGGGTGCTCTCCCTTGAAGAACTGCTCCAGAGTGATGAAGTTATTATAGCTCTTGCCCATCTTTTTGCCCGCGATGGTAATCATGTTGTTGTGCATCCAATAGCGAACCGAATCATGACCCAAGGCAGCGCAACTCTGCGCAATCTCAGCCTCATGGTGCGGGAACATCAGGTCCATACCACCACCATGGATATCGAACTCTTCACCCAGGTATTTGGTACCCATCGTAGAACACTCCATGTGCCATCCGGGGAAACCTTCAGACCATGGTGAAGGCCAATGCATGATGTGCTCAGGTGCAGCCTTCTTCCACAACGCAAAATCATACGAGTGTTTCTTCTCGGCCTGGCCATCCAGTTCGCGCGTTTCGGTAACAATATCTTCCAGATTGCGTCCGGACAATTTACCATAGTGAAAATCCTTTGCATATTTCTCCACATCGAAATAAACTGAACCTTCGCTTACATAGGCATAGCCATTGTCCAAAATCTTTTTCACAAACTCAATCTGCTCGATGATGTGGCCGGAAGCATGCGGTTCGATGCTGGGGGGCAATACGTTGAGGGCCTCCATGTCACGATGGTAGCGATTGCAATAATATTGCACCACTTCCATGGGTTCCAATTGCTCCAGACGTGCCTTCTTAGCAATCTTATCCTCTCCCTCATCGGCATCATGCTCGAGGTGACCCACATCGGTAATATTGCGCACGTAGCGCACCTTATAACCGAGATGTGTGAGGTAACGATACAAAATATCGAACGTAATAGCAGGACGAGCGTGTCCCAGATGCGCATCGCCATACACAGTAGGACCGCACACATACAGGCCTACATGAGGGGCATTAATGGGTTGAAATGGCTGCTTTACGCGCGCCAAGGTGTTGTATAAGTATAGCATAATTATTGAATATTTATCAGTTTATGTGTTTGCAAGGAAAGGGACCAATGCGGATTGGCCAAACAATAGGCCACCACTTGGGCCGTATTGTCTTTTCGTTCGCCATTTACCACTTCGCTACACGGCTGCAAGTAGTAACTTTCTGCCTCGATTTCATCGGCATATTTTTCTACGTCTTGGCCGGTATAAACGACCTTTACTTCATCAGCTTCGGTTACCACGATACGACTTCCTTCTTTGGGAGAAACCGTTATCCAATCCAGATCAGCAGGTAAGCGATGCGTACCATTGGTTTCTATGGCCAGCACATAATCCCGTTCATGGAGTGCCTGAACAAAATCGTCATCCAATTGCAGCGAAGGTTCTCCACCTGTAAGAACTACGAAATTTGAGGGATATTGTTCGATTTCATCGAGAATCTCTTCCGTTGTCATTTCGGTGTAAGCCTCGAAATCGGTATCGCAAAACGGGCAACGAAGATTACATCCCGCAAATCGAATAAACACCGCCGGAGTTCCGGTATTTGCGCCCTCGCCCTGGAGGGAATAGAATATCTCGTTAATCTTGTACATTACAAAGAAGATGAATTAATCCTGCTCATAGATTGCCACGTTTCCCTCCGATTCCTGAACACTCACTTTGTAGCAGTTCTCCACGTGATCACAAATCCAGCGGGCCATATTCTCCGCCGACGGATTGCAATCGAGCACATCATTGATATACTTATGATCAAACGTATCTTTTACAATTTTCTTGATATGGGTAAAGTCGGTTACCATGCCGTCCTGATTGAGTTCCTTAGCACGGCAATAAACCGTGATTACCCAATTATGACCATGCAGGTTCTCACATTTGCTCTCGTAGGAAAGCATCAGGTTGTGCGCTGCCGAGATGGTCAGCGTTTTTTGAACATAATACATTTTATTCGTATATTGTAGGGTCAATAATTCCAGCTTCAGTCAACGCATCGTGGCGCTCGGTACAAGTACCACACTTGCCACAATGTTTTTCGCCACCCTTGTAGCACGACCACGTCTCGGCATAATCCAAACCCAGCTCCTTGCCATGGCGACAGATATCTGCTTTGGTGATATGGGTATAAGGCGCCAAAATCTGAATGTTCTTATACGTACCATTAGAGATGGCTTGCGACATCGCATCAATAAATTCAGGGCGACAGTCGGGATAGATAGCATGGTCGCCGCTATGGTTGGCGAGCATCACATATTGCAGTTCATTTGACTCGGCCAGACCGGCTGCGATAGCCAACATGATGCCATTACGGAATGGAACAACCGTGGATTTCATGTTTTCATCGTCATAGTTACCTTCGGGAATTTCTTCCCCGCCAATCAAAAGCGAAGACTGAAAATATTTCCCGATGAAATCGAGAGAAATCACCCGATGAGGTATATGCAATCGCTCGCAATGTAAACGCGCGAAATACAATTCCTTATCATTATGCTTACTGCCATAATGAAAGCTGACCGCCATGGCTATACGCTCCTGATATTCGTAAAGCATCGTGGTGCTATCAAGGCCACCACTCAGGACCAAAAGACAATCTTTCATGACAACACGTTATTCATTTGCGCCACCAGACGAGCCTGCTTGAGCGACTCATGCTCGGCATCTGCATAGTTGGCAAACGGATAGATGGAGATGCCCCCACGAGGCGTAAAAATGCCGGTGACTTCGATATATTTAGGATCCATCAATCGCACCAAATCCTTCATGATAATGTTCACACAGTCCTCATGGAAATCACCATGATTACGGAACGAGAACAGATACAGTTTGAGTGATTTGCTCTCCACCATGCGTTCACGCGGGATATAAGAGATGATGATTTTGGCGAAATCCGGTTGACCCGTTTTCGGACACAAGGATGTAAATTCCGGGCAATTGAACGTGACCAGATATTCGTTTTCAGGATGCTTATTGACAAATGTTTCCAGCATTTGCGGCGCATAATCGGTCGGATAAACCGTTTTCTTTTCGCCCAACAGGCTAACGCCCTCCAATTCTTCAGTAGTTCTCATTGTAGTTTTCAGTGTTTGATGAAAGGGGAAGGAAAAACAATAGCTTCGCCCATATTTAAGCGTGCAAAGATACACAAAAAATACGAAACTGCCAAATAGTTGCGGTAAAAATTACGAAAAAACACCTTATTATTTGCGTATGTGCAAAAAAAAGTGTACCTTTGCTTGCTTTCATGAGCGTACATGCGCGCCTTGAGTAAATATAGCCACCTCTTCATCCAACAGAATATTGATATTTCACACCATAGCATCATGATAATTTTCAACATAGAAACATCCACCGATGCCTGCTCGGCCGCTATCACCGAAAATGGGCAGGTAATGGTAGTCAATGGCCAAAAAGCGAGCCGACTGCAATCAGAAAAAAGCGAGCATGCCAAACAATTGGCTGTGTATATCGATGAATTGCTAAACGAGCTTAAAATATCTGGGAAGCAACTGGATGCAGTAGCAGTAAGCGAAGGCCCGGGCAGCTATACAGGACTGCGCATCGGTGCCTCTTTGGCTAAAGGATTGGCCTATGGCATGAACCTGCCGTTAATAGCCGTGCCCACCCTACAAGCAATGGCGGCACAGGTAGTGGCACAACAAGTTGTAGCGGACGACACGTTGCTTTGTCCGATGATAGACGCTCGACGCATGGAGGTTTACAACGCCTTTTACAATGCGGATTTGAAAGCAGAATCTGACGTTATAGCCACCGTCGTGGATGAGCGCTCTTTCGCCGACGAACTGACACAACACAACGTCCTATTTTTCGGAAACGGCTCCGGTAAATGTAAGCCTGTTATCACGGATAAAAAGGCCACTTTTCTCGATGGAATCGTGCCAGATGCAGCATATATGGGTCGTTTGGCAGAGGACGCCTTTGCTCAACAGAAATTTGTGGACATCGCCTACTGGACTCCATTTTACCTGAAGGAATTTGAGGCAAAGAAATCCGTGGTAAAGGGTCTGAATTAATCATACGCATAGGATAATCAGAACAGTAATTAAAATCAAAATTACCATCCGAAACACATCATAATTATGGAAGTAAAAGAACTCAAACAAGCCTTTGCTGAGGCTTACAAAAACGAAGCAGAAAAGGTGTATTTTGCACCAGGTCGTGTCAATCTCATCGGAGAACATACCGATTACAATGGCGGACATGTATTCCCATGCGCCCTCAGTTTCGGCACCTATCTCCTTCTTTCAAAAAACGACGTACAACAAGTTCGTTTCAAATCGCTGAACATGCCCGAGATTATAGGCTTGAACTTAGACGAGTTAACGACACCACTGCCCAATAACTCATGGGTAAATTATCCTCTGGGATGTATTGCACAGTATATCAAGCGCGGATTCTCCCTGACACAAGGTTATGATATTCTCATTTGGGGAAATGTCCCCGCCGGTGCAGGTTTGTCCTCTTCAGCAGCTCTTGAGGTAGTGACAGCATGCGCTTTCAACGACATTTTTGGTGCAGGATACGACCGCACCGAATTAGCAAAGATTGGTCAGTTGTCAGAGCACGAGTTTGCCGGAGTAAACTGCGGTATCATGGATCAGTTTGCCTCTGCCCAAGGAGCACAGGATCATGCCATCTATCTGGATTGCGCCACTCTCGAATTCGAACTTGTTCCGGTAAAATTAGAAGGCGTAAAGGTGGTGATTTCCAACACTCACTCTCCTCACAAATTGGATTCCGGAGCCTACAACGACCGCGTAGCACAATGTACTTTGGCCGTAAATCAACTGCGCACGGTGAAACCAGAACTCAAGAACCTGGCCGAACTGTCGGAAGCGGAGTTTAATCAAATCAAATCAGCCATTACCGATCCTATAGCGCTGAAGCGCGCTGAACACGTGGTAGGCGAATGCCAACGTACCATCGATGCAGTAGCCGCTTTGAAAGCAGGCAATATAGAACTGTTTGGACAGTTGATGTGCCAATCACACGTATCCCTTCGCGACAATTATGAAGTTACAGGTCTGCATCTGGACACATTAGCCGAAGAAGCTTGGAAAGTAGACGGTGTGATTGGTTCACGTATGACAGGTGGTGGATTCGGCGGATGCACCGTATCTTTGGTAAAAGACGAGGCGATTGCCGATTTCATCGAAAAAGTTGGCGCAGCATACGAAGCCAAAACGGGAATTAAAGCCGACTTCTATGTAGCCGAGATTGGTCAGGGCGTACACGTAGTGGAGTGACCTATTTGTGCTAAAAAAAGCGTAAATATGAAATACCTGAAGATAGTAGCATTGCTACTGGCTCTGCTATTCATGGGTTGTAAAAAAACAGATACACACAATATGATAAATCCTGATAACTTCAAAAGTTTTTACAAAAAGAAACAAGTGGTGTTGGTCACGCTGCGTAATCCCAATGGTATGCGCGTGCAAATCACCAATTATGGTGCCAAAATCGTTTCGCTGTACGCACCTAATCAAGATGGTGAGTTCGCTGACGTCGTTCTCGGTTTCAACACCTTTGACGAATGGCGCGATAAAGAAACCTATTTCAATGCCATCATCGGTCGATATGCCAATCGAATCAAGGATGGAAAATTCACTCTTGACGGGCAGGAATACACCCTGCCGCACAACAATGGAGAGAACTGTCTGCATGGAGGAATTGTCGGTTTCAACGAGAAAGTTTGGGATATCGTAGGCCAAACGCCGTATTCCGTTTCCCTTCACCTACGCTCCGCAGATGGCGAAGAAGGTTTCCCCGGCAATGTGGACGTTTATGTCACCTATACGCTCAATAAGGAAAATGGTCTCAACATCACCTACGAAGCCAAAACAGACAAACCGACGGTATTAGGCTTCACCAATCACGCATACTTCAACCTAAAGGGCGAAGGCAATGGTGACATCAAGGACCACACCCTCCAAATTTGGGCTGATGAGTACACGCCTTTCGACAGCACCAATTGTCCTACAGGTGAGATTGCATCGGTAGAAGGGACGCTGATGGACATGCGCCAACCGGTACTGGTAGGCGACGTGATCGACGCACCTTTCTTTGAGCAGGGACGCGGTATTGACAACAACTGGGTGTTGCCCGCCAATCCAGAACACGAACTGCGCAAAGTTGCCGAAGTGAAAGCAGCCGGACGCACCATGGAAGTTTTGACCACCATGCCGGGCCTGCAGGTTTATACCGGCAATTGGGTGGAGAAAAACATCGGTAAATCCGGGAAGGAATATGACATTCAGACTGCCATCTGTCTAGAAGCACAGAATTTCCCTGACGCACCAAACCAAGCTCATTTCCCATCTGCAGTTCTTCGTCCGGGAGAAATCTATTTCGAGCAATGTGAATACCGCTTCAAATAAAACCGCGGTATTTCGATTGCAGGTGCTGATGACCCAAGTACTATCATGCGCAAAAACGCCATCATCATATTGTTGTTAAGCCTCGTGTTGGCCTCGTGTTCCACCCAAAAGAACACGGGGGCAACACGCGCTTTCCATTCGATGAAGGTCAAATACAACATCTATTACAATGGGCAATTGGCCTACGATGAGGGCATCAAGCAGATACATCAGTCGCACACCGATGACTACTCGGATGTGCTACTTCTCTACCCCGTCTCTGACCACAAGGCCGCCGAATCTTCGGCCGGCAAGATGGATCGCACCATCGAAAAATGTCGCAAATGCATCAAACTGCACAGCATCAAAAAGAAACCCAAGTCTGACCATAAAAAGATGCGAGACCCCAAGTATCGACAATGGCTCAAACAGGAGGAGTTCAACCCATCGATGCCAATGGCATGGATCAGGCTGGGTCAGGCCGAGTTTCACAAGGGCGATTTTCTGGGGGCTGTTTCCACTTTTGCCTATATACAACGCCATTTTTCCTACGACAAAGACCTTGTAGCACAGTCACAACTATGGCAAGTTCGTTCGTATGCAGAGATGGACTGGCTCTATGAAGCCGAGGACCTGATGAGCAAAGTGCAGGCCGATGACCTCAGCCCTAAGCATGCCTCACTTTATTCGGCCGTCATGGCAGATCTTCTGCTAAAGCAGAAGCGTTATCACGAAGCCATACCATACGTCAAGTTGGCCAAAGTGGATGAGAACAAAAAAACTTCGCGTCCACGTTTTGAATACGTATTGGGACAACTGTACGAAAAAGAAGGAAACCGAAACGAAGCGCTGGAAGCATATCGTCGCGTACTCAAGCTCACACCAGAATGGGTGATGGACTTCAATGCACGACTTCGCATCACCCAACTGAACAAAAACACGCGTCAGGCACACAAAGATTTGGATAAAATGATTCGCCGTGACAAGTACAAAGATTATCTGGACTTGCTCTACGGTGCCAAAGGCAACATCTACCTGCAAAAGGGTGATACTGCGCGTGCATTGGAACAATTTGCGCTGGCGGTGGAGAAAAGCACCAAGAATGGTCCGGAAAAAGCCGCCATACTTATCCAATCAGGCGACATCTATTTCGGCCAATTGCGCTATATTTTGGCGCAGCCCTGTTATGCCGATGCGGCCAACCTGATGACCAATACCGATGAGGATTATTCTCGCGTCAAAAAGCGCTCGGAAGTGCTGGGAGATCTTGTGATGCACACCAACACCGTAGTGCTTCAGGACTCGCTACAGCGCCTCTCGCATTTGAGCGAAGAGGAACAGATGGCCGTGGTCAATCAGATTATCGCCGACCTGATAGAGCAGGAGCGACAAGATTCCATCGCAGCAGCCCAAGCTGCACGCGCAGAAGAGAACGGAGACAACACCCTCGGCAGCGTCAACACTTCCAACATGGTAGGCGGAGGCGTTTCCGGCTCGGGACAATGGTATTTCTACAACCCCAACCTGATACGAACGGGCAAACAAACTTTTCGGCAGAAATGGGGCAATCGAACGCTGGAAGACAACTGGAGAAGAAAAATCAAGACACAGGTTTCCATGCCATCAGCAGAACCTGAAAACACCGATGAAATCGCAGATTTGGATAGCCTCAGCCTCGACTCACTATCCGTCGACTCCCTGAGCAGCAAACCATCTATGCCGGTTGTGACAGATACGCACGACCCACAATACTATCTGCAACAGATTCCACATAGCGAGGATGACTATCGTCAGTCTGATAGTTTGATTTGTGATGCCTTGTACAATCTGGTACTGGTTTATCAGGATAGATTGGAAGACGAAAAACAGGCAGCACAAACTTTTGCGCAACTGCGAGACCGCTTCCCCACCGATGCCAAACTGCTGGAGCTCTACTACCTATATTATCTTAAGGCGCTGAAAGCCAACGACTCCGTCTCAGCCGAAACTTATCGTCAGGCCATCATACAAACCTACCCCAAGAGCAACTACGCACAGGTCGTCAGCGATCCCGACTACTTCAACCAACTGCAATTGGCACAGCAACACAGCGACTCGCTCTACGAGGCAACATACATGGCTTACAAAGCATCTGAATACGAGACCGTCAAGCAGTTGGCAGACACGGCTCAGGTAAACTATCCTTTATCACCCTTGATGCCCCGATTCCTTTTCCTGCGCTCTGTCGCAGTGGCCAAAACCGACGGACAAGAACCGTTCATAGAGGCATTGCGAGACCTGCTGGCACGCTATCCCGAGAGCGATATGGGATCGATGGCACGAGACATGCTGAGCATGATGAATCAAGGTCTGGAAAGTCAGGTCGGAGGAACCACTTCCACATTGGCCGACCGTCGCGAACAGCAGGCCGAAGAGCAACTGGCAACTGATGTTGCTGAGTCTCCTGAATTGGGACTGATAGACACTAAGTTGTACATCTCTTTGCCTAAAAATGCCACTCATCTGAATAAACTGCTATACGAAGTAGCGCTATTCAATTTCTCACAATTCATGGTCAAAGACTTCGAGTTGGAGACCGTCGAAAACTACTCATCCACCCATTCGGCACTAAAGATAACCGGATTCGAATCTGCCGATGAAATCGAGTGGTATAAGGAAAAACTCTTTGCCGATCCCGACTTGCAGCGCGTGTTCAAAACGCTGAAAGCGGATGTCGAGTGATTCGGTCGCGACAGGCAACTCATAATTCACGATGAAATCAACTCTATAGAACTAAATACGACGCAATATGAAAAAAGTAGTACTATTTCTCTATCAATGGCTGATTGCAATGCCTATCATTATTGTTATCACCATTTTTACTTCCATTTTCACCATCCTGCTCTTCCCATTCAAAAACAGTTGGCTTGTCCATAAGGAGCAGATGTTATGGTCAAGACTCATTGTTTGGCTGTTTGGAACGAGTACACAGGTAGAAGGAACGGAGAATATACAAACAAGTCAAAGCTACGTGTTTGTGTGCAATCACAGTTCGTATTTCGACTGCTGGATTGTATATGGATGGTTACCGGTCATCTTCAAATGGATAATGAAAGCCGAGTTGCGCAAAGTGCCTTTCGTCGGTAGCGCCTGCAAAGCTGCCGGACATATCTTCATCGATCGTTCACACCCAAAAGCAGCATCTCAGAGTTTGATTGAAGCCAAATCTCGTCTGAAAAATGGTGTTAGCCTTGTCATTTTTCCAGAGGGTACTCGCTCACGTGACGGGCAGGTCGCAGAGTTTAAACGAGGTGCTTTTCAGATTGCATTTGATTTGGAACTACCGGTTGTACCTATTTCTATTTCAGGCGCGCATAGTTTGATGCCTCGAGGAGCTTCGCTCGTCAATTTCGGCAAACCAATCAAGATGAAAATCGGCAAACCTGTTGACCTGACACAATATCAGGCAGAGGATCCTTCGGACAACAGGGCCGTTGTGGCCGTTCGCAGACAAGCGATGGAAGATATTAGGCAGATGGTCATCGAGGGTATTGATTCCAAATTATAAAACCAAATTGAATATGAAAAAACACACGTTACTGCTGTTTCTTTTGTCATGTATTGCCAACGTCTGTGTTGACGCGGCCAGTTATACCAATCCCATCATGTATCTCGACTACTCCGACCCTGATGCCATACGCGTTGGAGACGACTTTTACATGACCGCTTCATCGTTCAATTGTTCTCCCGGATTACCCATCTTGCATTCCCGGGATTTGGTGCATTGGGAATTGGTATCACATGCGCTGCCCACGGTCATACCTGGTGGTGTGGGAGGCTTGAGTGTAGAGCATGGCAATCAGGTTTGGGCACCCAGCATTCGCCATCACGATGGTTTGTTCTATATCATGTGGGGCGATCCCGATACCGGCATATGGCAAGTACATGCAGAGAACGTGTGTGGACAATGGTCAGAACCCATACTTGTCATCCCGGCCAAAGGATTCATCGATGCTTGTCCATTTTGGGACGAAGATGGTCGCACCTATATCGTTCATGCCCTCGCAGGCAGTCGTGCCGGCATGAAATCACTACTGCTATTGGCGGAGGTGGATGCACAGCTGACACACCAATTAGTGGCGTCAGAAGTCATTTACGATGGGCATGCGACGCAACCTACTTGCGAAGGGCCCAAGATGTATCGTCATGAGGGATACTACTACATCTTCCATCCAGCAGGTGGAGTAGCAACGGGATGGCAAACAGTCTTGCGTGCCAAGCAGCTCTATGGACCATGGGAAGAGAAAATCGTAATGCAACAAGAGAAAAGTTCGGTCAACGGACCTCATCAGGGTGCCTGGGTGCGCACTCAGCAGGATGAAGATTGGTTTATCCACTTTCAGGACGTAGGCCCTCTGGGACGAATCCTTCACCTGCAACCTATGTGTTGGCGCGAGGGATGGCCGGTTATCGGAATGGATGAAAATGCCGATGGAATCGGGCATCCTGTTTCCAAACATGCCATGCCGAAAGTCACATCTGCATCTGATGACAATGCTAATCATTTAGGAATAAACACCGACAATGATAAAAAACACAATGCTCCATATCGCACCGAGCAGTTACTCGGTTTCCAATGGCAGGCACAACCCGAAGCCTGGTGGAGTTTTGTGCGCCCCTCATGGGGAGGCAACGACACTCCGTGGATTCGTTTGTTCTCTGTCAACGAGCAAAACAGTCACAACCTGTGGATGCAACCCAACCTTTTCCTGACCAAGATAGAAGGTCCGGATGTCACCTACACCACCGAAGTACGCTTTTCTCCGAGCACAAAAATGCAGCATGAGCGTTGTGGCTTATTGGTGTTCGGTATGGCCTATTCCGGCCTTTTCATCGAGAAAACAGAGGAGGAAAGTGTCGTTCTCTACTATGCAGCCAACGCACAAGCCAGCAAAAAAACTGACGCAAAGGAGTCTTTGTCACAGACCATCCCTGTCCCCCTGGATAAGACTGCAACTATTCCCACAACCGTGCCTGTTCGCTTGCGCGTGGCCATACACAGCGAAGATCCTAAGCCTGACAAAACAGGTCAAAAAAGCAAAGACCATTCGGCAGATAAAATTGTAACGGCCAGATATGAATACCAGATCATGGATGGTACGATGAAAAAATTCAAGCCTTTAGGTGAACCATTCCTTGTGCAACCGGGCAAATGGATTGGCGCCAAAGTAGGATTATTCTGCACCCGTCCCGCTCAAAAGATCAACGATGGCGGCTGGATGGACGTCATGAGCTTTGAAAAGAGGTAATCTAAATTTCATTGATTTACGCTGTAATTGACACAAACCTATTCGTTTCCGTAATGATTACTTCACTTTGCCTTGTCGGAGAAGAACCGGTGAGGTCCATTGTTCCGTAGCCAATGAATCTGATGGTTCTAATATTGCCGAGGATTCCGTCATCTGATTTCCCTTCTATGGTTTTCTATCAAATAAACCGACCATCTGCGTGCTATCTGTCAACACATCGATTTTCACCACAATCTTTCGTGGGATACATGGCTCAGAAGCGATACCGCATGCTTCATGATAATCGCCTGGGAAAAAGAGGTAGAACGTAGAGGGAGACGAATCCAGAATAATACATTCTTTCTCTCTTGGCGAACGAATAAAACGAAAATTCTGGACATCTTTTTTCTCGTTATATTCATTCTTTGCTTCCAGCAACTCCGGACTACGTGTAAGCAGGTAACGTTCACTTCCTGTTGCATCCCATTGCAAATCTATTGTACGCTGATGCTGCTCCCATTGGCAATTTTCAGGAGTGCGCAAGTCCTGGTCCAGCACTTTCGCATACGCGTGACTCCACGACATCGCTTTCTTGCTCACCTCCATCTCGGTCGGCGTTATGGAGCCCAGCCAACTGAAGATACTGTCCCACATCTGAGGAGCCATATGGTATTGTTCATAAAAAATTTGCACATCCGTCTCGGCAAACGGATTGGCCGTAAACCCATTGCGCCACGTGCCGCTTTCATACCAGGCCAATGCCTCGGGCGTGGCACTCGTTGAATCCTTCGGCACCTCTTCTGCTCGAGTCGTACCCACCAGCAGTAGCAATGCCAATAAAAAAACGTTTTTCATACCAAGCTTATTAATTTGGGCACAAAGATACTAAAAAAAATGACATCTGCCAAAAAAATCACCAAAACAGACAGATTTATTTGCAAAACTCAACATATTTTTATATCTTTGCAAACGATTTCTATTCCTATAACAATATGAACACCACTCGAAACGAAAACAAGCTGCATCCTATTGATGTGATTATCTACGCTATTGCCATCATCGTTATGGCTTTTGCCCTATACCAATCCATTGCAGAGTCCATCCTTTGGCTTACGATTTTGACTGCGGTCATTATTCTGCTTGTCGGATATCTTTTCTCTCTTACCCCACGCGCAATCGAATTGACACCGGACATGATACGCATTTTCCTTTGGCTGGGAAAAGAGGAGTTCCCTTTTGACAATATTGCTTCGGTAGAGCATCTTGACTTCAGCGGCAATAACATTCGCCTATGCGGTACTTCCGGCTATAAGGCACGTATTGGTTGGTTTAAAAATTCCCATATAGGCATCTACAAAGCCTACATCACCGACTCGCAAGAGGGCGTTCTCATCACCCTCAAATCTGGCGAAAAACGCGCATTCAGCGTCGATCATTCCGAACAGGTGATTGCAGCAATCCGAGCCAAGATAGACGCCTGATAACCAAACGTGCAGATGTTCAAACCTCCAATGAGGATTTGATATTT
>JAKSNQ010000051.1 GCA_024399615.1 Paludibacteraceae bacterium
CCGGGTCCAACAGGATACCATGTCTCGCCTACGATATTGAAATGAGGATACTCCTCCAGTACAGCCTTGCACCAGTCGCTCATGAATTGGTAATCGGCATAAGGATGGGTATCCTGACGGATGCCGTCGATACGGGTATATTCGATCCACCAGATTGAGTTTTGGATAAGATACTTATGCACGTGTCGATTGCGCTGATTGAGGTCCGGCATGTCGGGTGTGAACCAGCCGTCGGTAAATCCCTTGCGGTCGCTCGGTGCAGCGTATGGGTCCATCACGGTCCACTTGTTGTGATTGCAGCCGATGTACTCGTTGTGGTTGTTGCACCAGTCACCGGTAGGCAGGTCCTTCATCCACCAGTGGTCGCCCCCGCAGTGGTTGAAGATCATATCCATCACCACTTTCATGCCGCGTGCGTGCGTTTTGTCAATAAATTCGATATATTCATCCATGGAACCATAGCATGGGTCGATGGTGTAAAAGTCGTTGATAGCATAGCCGTGATAGCAGCGTGGGCTGTTTTTCACGACCGGATTGAGCCAGATAGCGGTCACGCCGAGGTCATCGAGATAATCGAGGTGATCGATCACGCCCCGGATATCGCCACCATGGCGCGCCCATGGGTTCTTGCGGTTGATGTGCGCTTCGGGGAAATTGTTGGTCTGTTCGCCATCCGAGAATCGGTCAGGTGTGATGAGGTACATCACATCGTGCGTATCGAATCCCTGCGCGCCCGTCTTGGTGTTGCGTGGGCGCAGTTCCCATGTGCGCTTCAGGCTCTTGCGTCCCTGCTTGAAAGTGAATGTAACGATACCCGGCTGCACATCTTCTGCGAGCTTCAGGTAGAGGAAGAGATAGTTGGGGTTTTCGACTTTCGCTACTTCGCTGAGTTCCACACCGGGGTAGTTGAGTTCCACATCAGCCGACGCGATGTTTGGACCATGCACAAGCAGTTGCACGGTTTTATCTTGCATACCCACCCACCAAAAAGCAGGTTCGAAGTGCTGAATTTCCAATTTAGGAGCAGCTGCCAAAATCTGAACAGAAGGCAGAAGAAGAGCCAATACGGACAAAAGTGTCAGAATCTTGCGTTTCATGGTAATAAAAAAAGAAACTTTATACATGCAGGCAGTAAGGCGCGTGATTTTAATGTTTAAAACGCGAATGACCGTGAATGGGCCGCGAATTATCGTAAATAAAATTCACTGCCAAGTTGTATATAATTGCCATAAAAAAAGCCCCACTCCAGCCCTCACGATGGAGAGCGGAGAGGGATGCGGGAAGTTATTTAAGTGAATAAATCTTATATTCGTAAGGAGCCAGATTGATGTTACGAGTCAAGCGTTCGTCGGTATCGGTCAGGTGATTGCGCATCATCTGATTGATCATTTTCTGCGGAGCAGAGAAAGTCTGCTCACTATCGCTCAAATTGACCATGACCAATAGTGAACCCACGTTTTCCACATCATAACTGAATGCGGCCACCTTGGCATTGCTCGTGTAGCGTGTTTGTGTGCCGCCACGCAGCGTTGCCGTCTCGTGATAGATCTGCATCATTTTTTTGAATGCCGCCAAGGTCTCGGGGTTGCTGCTCCAATTCATGATGACGGAGCTGTTGGAAGGCACACAGAAATTGATCTTGTTCATATATCCAATCTCTTGCGACGAGTAGATCAACGGTATTCCGCCGAGGAAATAGGTGAAACAAGATGCGGCCAAGAGACCGGCTTGACTCTTGTACAATTCGCTATTGGAATGCTCAGAGCAGGCATCATGGTTGGTCACATAGCGCAGACGCATTTTTCCTTCCGGTGTAGAATTCAACTCTTTATCGCTGGCGCTATAGACGGAGTTTGCCGAAGTGCTATATACTTTCTGAATAGCGCCAAGGTAGCCCCATGAGTACATCCAGTCGAATCCTTGTGTAAAGAGTTCGAGACGGCTGGTTTCAGCCAGCATGATGGCCTCCGGCTTAAGTGCACGTATGGCATCGATGGCTTCTTTCCAGAAATCGTCCGGACATCCCTGGGCATAGTCGCAACGGAAACCATCGATATCAGCCTCGGTCACCCAATAGGTCATCGCATCGATCATGGCAGCGCGCATATCACGATTGTTGAAATTGAATGGCTTCACGTCATTCCAGTTTTTCTCATCACCTGATGGGGTTCCGTACCAGTCGGGATGGGCAGTCACCCACGGATTATCCAAAGCAGAGTGGTTGGCAACCCAGTCCAAAATGACTTTCATACCTTTTGCATGCGCATGATTGATAAGCGTCTTGAGGTCGTCCAAGGTGCCAAACTCCGTCTTGATTCCCTTGAAGTCTTTCACACAATAAGGTGAGTTCACCGATTTCTCCTGTCCAATGGGGTGGATAGGCATGAGCCACAACACGTTCACGCCCAAGGCCTCAATCTCGTTGAGACGGGCATCAACAGCCTGAAATGATTGGGTCTTGGCAAAGATTTTCTCGTTGGCCTGATAGACTACATACTCGTTGCCCGGAGTCACGTCCACAACAGGAGGGAGGGTGTCGGTGGATGGTTTATCCTTGTTCGGATCTTCAACAGGAGGATTCGGGTCTGTGCAGGCCGTAAAACCTGCGCAGACCAAAATCGACACAATCAATATTATTAACTTCTTCATAAAAAGGGAAGTTCTTATTTGCCGAACAGACGGCGGATAGCAGCAGCCTGCTCGGTGGAAGGCAACATATCTACAGCCTGATCGTCCTGAACGGTGTAGAAGTATTCCGTCCTTGCACCTACATTGACAGTAAATGCGTTATACTGCACACCGCCATTGTTGTTATTAAAGATGAGGTTGTAGCTGGAGCCATACTCCGCATCGAACTCATAGTGGTAGAAGGTCTGGCCCAAGAAGGAAGCCGTCTTCCAGTCAGTCCAGATAGCCCCCGGCCAACCACCAAAGAGTTCGCTGGTACCCCATGCATATAGAGCCACCATGCTCTCGGTCGCCTTTGCGAAGTAGAGGTGAGTGGTGATGGTATCCTTAACAGACACGTAGATAGTATCGTGTCCGGTTGGTTCTTCCGGGTCTTCCGGTTCGTCAGCCGGTTCCTCGCGTCCGCTCCAATCGCCGTCACCGATAACAGCCTCATTGAAGATCATGTTTACGGTGATGGTGTAGGTACCCGGAGCGATGGTGACAGTCACATCAGAAGTGGTCTGCAGGGTCAGCGGCAGATACTCGCCCTCTTTGAGTTCGCCACCACCCCAACGAGATGCGTTGAGAGTAGCCCAGTCATCGTTGCTGGCACCCTTCTCGGTAGCGAAAGCGAAATAGCAGATTTCGTTAGAACCATCCGGAACGAAGGTGAACTCGCCACGGAAGAGGTCACGACCAACCTTCTTGAGTTCGAGAGGCTCAGCAGGAGTCCAACCGGTACCTTCGATATTACCCAAGATATACAGATGCTCATATTTGCCAGGCTTCTCAGGCTTATCCCAGTTGCCCTTACCGATAACAATCTGCTTAGCTGCCATATTAACGGTAATGGTGTAGGTACCAGCAGCGATAGTTACACACTGGTCGCTACCATCCTGCAACTTCAGATCGAGGACCGTGCCTTCCGTCAGGAGTGCGTCACTTGCGCCCCAACGTGCAGCATTAACAGTAGCCCAATCATCGTTGTTCTCACCCTTTGCGGTAAGGATAGCGAAGTAGGATGTTTCGTTAGGGAAGGTAAACTCACCACGGAAAATGTCGGTACCTACCATCTCAAACTCGAGTGGTTCAGCCGGTTTCCAATCGGTGCCATCTACGTTACCGATGATGTACAGATGCTCGTACTCACCAGGCACGATCTCGCCGGGATTGTCTTCGGTCTTGAAGTATGATTCCCAACGGTTGATCCACACATTGGTGCGTGTGCCATAGGCAGCATCAAGCGTATATTGTTCAGGTTCGCCCTTCACGGTGTAAGCAGCACCATTCTTGGCACTAACGAAAGTGAAGCCATCTTTGAGGGTCTTACCAGCAGCGAAATCGCTCTCATAGAGGTAGATACCCCATTTTTTGTCCGACTCCTTCGCCTTTTCCAATTGATATTTCTCACCATTGTTGAATTCACCGGTGATAAAGATTTCCTCGTCAGCAGCCGTTCCGGAAGGCATGATTACCTCCAGAAGGATGGCATCTGACTTGATCTCGAACTGAGGCAACTCATGATCGAAGACCAATTCTTCCTTCTTACAACCGGTCAACGCCAAGAGCATTGAGGTGATAAGAAGCATGCTATAGTTAAATATTTTTTTCATAAGATTGAACGATTAAAGCTTTAAACCATTACATTTTTAAGCCATTAAACTTTTAACCTCTAAAACTCTTATCTGATTAATATCCAGGAGTTTGTACGAGACCAGGGTTAACGCCAAGTGCAGCCTGTGGCAATGGATACCACTCGTACTTGCGGTCGCGTGAAACAGGGAAAGTCACACCTGCGTCATCTTTAGCACGGCCGAAGAACCACCACTGTCCCTGAGTAAACTTGTTGAAACGACGGAGGTCAGTACGACGACGACGCCCTTCACCCAAGAACTCGAGACCCCACTGGTGGAGCATCCATTCCTCGTTGGTCCAGCCTACAGTCACGTCATCGGTAATGGCACCATTGAAATAACGCCCACGCACCTTAGCCAATTCAGAATCATTATGTGGGTCGGCACCTTCAACGCGCATCTTGCACTCAGCGAGGGTGTAAACGACCTCAGCCCAACGGAACTCAACCTCAGAGATATCCTGATAGTCGATTCCTGTTGAGGTTGGATACATTGGGTACTTCATCAAGCGGTAGCCTGAGTTGGTTTGACCCCAACGTGGAGACTCAACGACTTCAACGGGGTGAGCTACAGCGGAAGAAGTACCACCGAACTGACCAACCTGATCCACATAGACAAGTGGAGCGCCATCACGGTCAGCGTCAGCCTTGATAGCCTCGCCGGTAGTGATATTTTTCATAGCGCCCTTGAGGAACATACCACCATTCCAGCGGCCACCATTAGGGAACTCATAGCTTTGCTTACGGATATCGCCCTTCTCGAAACGCTCATATACAGCACCGAGTTTGTCGTTGTATGGAGCGCCAAGGAAGCACTGAGGAGCGGTAGAGTTGTAAGCCGTACCATCTGCATTAACCTGAGGAGTACCTGCGAGGTCCTCACCATTGTTGTCGTAAGAAGGAGCGAGGCATACGCAGTTCCAACCTGATTGGTTGGTAGCGAATGGATCGAGGAATTCGGTATAGGTGTAAGGCAGACCCGGGCAGTTACGCATCCAGCCGGTGTTCAATTGACCGTTCTTCTCTGCGAATGCAAATACCACCTCAGGGCACTTCTCGTTGCCAAACTCAAAGATTGTACGATAGTCATTCACGATGTCGTAATGCTTACCATACTCGCCGTCATAATACAACTTTTTAGCAAGTTCAAGGCACTCTTTGTAGTGGTTCTCACCGATGAAGACTTCAGCGTTCAAGAGCATACGCATCTTGAGGATACGGTTCATGGCTGGGTTCACACGGGTGGTACCATTGTCCTTGAGGTAAACAAGAGCGGTATCAAGTTCGTTGCAGATGAAGTCGTAAACGACTTTACAACCTTCCTCAAAAGTTTTATCTTTAGAAGCCGAACCGGGCACTTTGGTAGTCACTTCGACGTTAAGAGGGAGTGAGCCGCCCCAAAGTTCGAAGTTGTTGTAGTAAGCCCATGCACGGAGCGTACGCACCTCAGCGATGTAAGATTTTACGTCCTCTTCCTTCATATCAACCTTGCTCAGATCGAGTCCCTCAAGGTCGGTAATCAACTGGTTGCAGAGGCCGATGGTCTCCCATGCCACACCCCATGCCTGATCGACGATTTTTGCTTCAGAAGTCCAGGTATGAGAAGAGAGTACAAACTTCAAGCCTTCGTCCCAACCCCAGCTACCGCCGTTCCATGTACGCCATGCGATCTGGTCGGCAGAGAACTCCTGCAGGTAGTAGAAATACTCGCAGAAACCATATGCTGCACGAGCGTAGATAGCCGAAACAGCACCTTTTACGTTGCCTTCGTTCTGGAAATAGACAGAAGCGTCAATATTGGAGAAGTTCTTCTCCGTCAAGTCGCAACCGGTCATAGCTACAAGACCGAGGCCCAATACGATTGAATATAATAGTTTTTTCATGTTGTTTATTCTTTATAATGTGTTAAACCTTAACCTTTAAACTTTTAAACCTTTAACCTTTTAAACTTTTACTTAAGGTTCAACGTGACACCCAATGAGAGCTGAGTAGCAGTAGGATATGCGCTACCGCTATCTACACCTGGAGTGATACCGGTTGAAGGCACGATAGCAGGATCGTTGCCCGAGTAAGCGGTAAGGGTGCAGATGTTCTTAGCAGTCAGGTAAAGACGGCAGTTCTGGAAATACTTAGCCTCCTTAGCGGTGAAGTTGTAGCCGATGGTGATGTTATCGAGTTTGAAGTAGTCACCCTTCTCGAGGAAGTAGTTGCTGAATACGCCACCGAAATCACCGGTAACCTCTTCCTTGGTATAAGCAGTCTTGAGCACGTTGTCAGCACCGTTGGCGATGAGACCCATGCCGTAACGACGCTGGTTGTAGATATCAAATCCCATTGCACCGCGCCACATCATAGAGAAGTCCCAATTCTTGTAGGTCCAGCTGTTGTTCCAGCTGAGGAAGTGCTGTGGAGCACCGTTGCCAATGTAACGCTTCCACTTGAGGTTAGCCTGAGAAGCCAACACTGGCTCTGCGGTTTCAGTCTCAGAGAAGGTATCCTCGTAACCGGCTTCACCAGGCATACGGCCTTTGGAGTCAGCAATCTTTGCGTAGCTGACAACCATCAGGTCACCTTTTTCATTTACACCCGCGTATTGATAGCCGTAGAACTGACCGATATAGCCACCCTCCTCAACGCGGAAGAGGTACTCGTTAGAGCCGACACCACCCTTGTTGTAAAGTTCCATGTAGTCAGCCTTGTACACATCAGAAGAAAGTTTGGTAAGTTTGGTCTTACCCCATGAGTAGTTAACACCCATGTTCCAAGTGAAGTCCTTGGTTTTGATTACATCGCCATTGAGGACAACTTCAATACCCTGGTTGGCCGTAGAACCTACGTTGACGAGCATCTTTTCGTACACGTATGGTGGACGTGGAACAGAGTAGTTGTAGAGCAAGTCCTTAGACTGACGGTTGTAGTACTCGATAGAACCACGGAGACGTCCCCAAAGGTCGAAGTCAATGCCGGCGTTGATAACGATATTGCGCTCCCACTTGAGGTCAGGGTTGGCATTTGCAGTAGGTGCGTAGCCAATTACCCAGTTGCCGTCCATGAAGAACGGATCCTTAGGACCATAGAGAGGCATAGACTTATATGGGTCGAAGTCAGCACGACCGGTAACACCGTAAGATACACGAGGCTTCAAGCTCTTCACAACGTGAGAAGCGTTATCCATGAATGAGCAAGACATCATTTCCCAAGCCAAAGATGCAGAAGGGAAGTTACCCCACTTGTTGTTCACACCGAACTTGGTCGAACCTTCACGACGGAAGCTGGCAGATGCGAAGAGCATGTCGCGCCAGTTGTAGTTCAAACGACCGAAGAAACCGATAAGAGTGGTCTCGTTCTTGTAAGAAGTCATGCTCGCCTTACCCTCACCGAGGTAGGTACCAGACTGGATGCTGTTCCAGAGCGTGTAGTCGAATGCGAAGTTTTTGTTCTCCTCGTACATGCTCTCATACCAGCTACGCTCCCAGCTGTAACCACCGACGAACTTGAGGGTGTGGTCGTCCATTTGGAAACCATAGTTGAGCAACCACTCAACGCGGTGGGTCTGCCATTTCTGATACTGCAAGTGAGCGGTACCGGTAACGCCTGCCCAATAGCTGTCGTTAGACTTAGAGGTTGAATAGTAATCGCTCTTGAGGTCGTTGTATTGAAGTGCGTAGTTCACATTGGTAGAGATATTGTGATTCTCGTTATGCCAGATGTTGTACTTCAAGTCCACGTTTCCGAGCAAATACATACGCTTACCCTCGCTCTTGGTCTCCTTGAGGACTGTGACAGGGTTGGTTGCGTTGGTAACGTGAGTAGGCTGATAGTATGAACCATCCTCGTTGTAAACAGGCATGGTAGGGTTGAGGTTAAGCGCGTTGTCCACCTGACCATTGTTGCCCCAAGTCTCGTTAACTCGGCGGCCGGAGAGGCTACCAGAGAGTACGAGGTGATCACCAAGGAACTTCTGCTCAGCAGCGAAGCGAGCACCATACTCGCGACGTGCAGAGATGATATCCAGACCCTTAGCGTCCTTGAAGTTGAAGCTGGCCGCATAGTAACCCTGCTTGGTCGAACCATTGATAGCGATGTATTGGTTGAGGTCGTAGGTAGCAGGTTTGATAATCTGGCTATACCAGTCGGTTTCGTAACCATAGTCCGTACCACGACGGCTACGACGGAACTCGTCTGCGGTCAAAGTCTCCGGACGTGCATTTGCTACGTTGCAGTCGAAGTATGAGTCGTAGGTAACCGTGAAACTACCAGCCTCGTTGCCAGCGCCTTTCTTGGTGGTGACCAAGATGACACCGTTAGCACCACGAGTACCGTAGATAGCAGCAGAACCTGCATCCTTCAATACGGTGATGGACTCGATGTCCTGAGCAGCGATATTGCGGATGTCACCACCAGCGATACCGTCGATAACAACGAGAGGTGAGTTGCTGGCGGTAAGCGAGCCGGCACCACGAATCTGGAGGTCAGAGCTTGAGTTAGGGTCAGCCGCAGCCGTTGTTGCCACGTTCAAACCGGCGATCTTACCCTGGAGCATTTCCATAGGGTTGTTCATCGCACCCTTGTTGAAGTCTTTTGCATCTACCTGAACGATAGAAGAGCTGACCTCTTTCTTTGAGAGGCTACCATAACCGATGACCACCACCTGCTCCAGCATTTGGCTGTCGTCCTTGAGTTGCACGCTGATGACAGAGCGTCCTTCAACAGCTACCACCTGAGGCAGATAGCCTACATAACTGAACTCCAGCATAGCTTTAGCGTCCGCCTGGAGCTGATAATTACCATCGAAGTCGGTCACGGTACCAACTGTCGTGCCTTGTACCACAACGGTGGCACCAATCAGCGGCTCACCGGTAGGATCGGTGACCTGACCGCTGACAGACAGACTCTGAGCAAACACGCTTGAAGCTGAGATCAACATCGCAGCAGCAAACATGATACCCATCAGTCGAGTCTTTTCACAAAAGAAAATGATTCTTTTCATGGATTGTTTTTTGTTTTTTGGTTATTATTATAGTGTTGATTAATGTATAATTATTCAACCGGCTGCTTCAGGACAGCCAGTTGTCAAATTGCAGATTATCACATCTTTACGAACTCGATTGCGCAACCTCCACCGGTAGCCAGACGTAAGGTCAGGCTATCAGCTTTGTTCACAGTTTTCTCCTCGATTTGGTAGTCGTATGGCGCATTTTCCCAGTCGGCTCCATCGCCATCGCGATAGATAATAGCGGTGTAGTTTCCCTCGTCCAGGAAGTCGAGCGAAACAGTGAACTCACGTGCCTGCTCATCGGTGATAGCGCCCAGGTACCAATTGTCCGAGTTGCGATCGCGGCGAGCCATCACCACGTAATCGCCTATTTTGCCATCCAGCAAGGTGCTCTTTGACCAATCGCAAGGAACGTGCTCGATAAAACGGAAAGCATCGGGATGCTTCATGTAGTTCTCGGGCAGGTCGCATGCCATCTGCAGCGGAGAGTAGATAACAACAAAGAGCGCCAATTGGTTCATCAGCGTAGAATGAACGCGAGTCTGAGGATAAACCGGATTCTCAAATGCAAAAACGCCAGGCGTATAGTCGACCGGACCGGCCATCACACGTGTGAAAGGCAGCACAGTAACGTGCTCACAAGGGCTGCCGCCATCACGGCTCCATGCGTTCCACTCCTGCCCGCGCACGCCCTCCTGTGTCATAAGATTAGGGAAGGTGCGTTGGAGTCCGGTTGGCATCACAGGTTCGTGATTGTCGATAGCGATATGATATTTGGCAGCAGTCTCGATGACCTTGCGATAGTGACGAACGCCAGACTGACTGCGGTTATACTGTGGGCCGTCCAAGGTGCGGATGATAGGCGACACATAGCCGGTTTTGATGGCATGAATGCCATGCTCCTGATGATAGGCATAAGCCTCCTCGAGTTCCGTTTCATACAGAGCGGCATTTCCGCCGGTCTCGTTGTGTCCAATCACTTCCACCCCAAGTTCAGCACTAAGGCGACTGATGGAATCGATATCATAGTCGTCGTATGGACGAGTCATATAGAAGCGGCTCCAATCCTCCCAGCCCAAGTTCCATCCTTCTGCCAATACGCCACCGATATTGTGCTCTTTGGCAAACTGCATATAACGAGTCATATTGGTCGTAGTAGCACCGTGGATTGGTCCTTGTTTCCAGGTCATGGACTCCATGTGCATACCCCACCAGATGCCGATGAACTTCATCGGACGAATCCATGAGGTGTCTTCTATCTGGCAAGGTTCATTCAGGTTCAGCATGAGTCGGCTGCCAATCAGGTCATGCAGGTTGTCCGCCAAGATAAGGAAACGCCAAGGTGTTTGGAAACCGGTCTCAATATACGCACGAGCGTCCAAGGCATGACGATCTTTCAGCCACGGGATGAGGTAAGTACCGACTTTGCTGCCCTCAAATGTCAGAGCTTGTGCAGGGAAATCGGTCAAAGCCGCCTCGTGCAGGAAAGCATAGGTACCATTGGCCATCTCCAATGTGATAGGAGAGCACGCCGTATCTTTCTCTGAGATAGGCGCTTTCTTCCATAATCCTTCGTAATAAGAGGTGCGCCAACCTATCGACCACGCCTCCGGTTCCTCGGCAAAGCGGTACTCCGTTTTCTCGTCGGTCACCGTCAAGGCCTCTGCGTCTCCCTCACGTGGGAAGATATAACGCAGCGCCACACCGTCGTCATAAGCGCGGAAACAAATGGTCAGCAGACGTTCGCCTTTGAGTTCCACCACCAATTCATTGTAGTGATTGCGAACGTCACGTTCTTCTCCCCAGACCTGCGTCCAGGTTTCGTCCAGACTGCTGCAATAGCTGTTCTTCACTTCAAATCCTCTGGTCAGGTCAGCGTTCTCCAAAACGAAACCCAAAGCGGAAGGTTCGATGACCGTCTTGCCGTCACGAACAACTGTATAAGTGGGCGTTCCGTCTGCAGTCAACTCAAAATGAATGTGATTACGACCATCGGGCGATGTGACCTCGTCGGGACGAGAACAAGACACGATGCCGAGCAGAGAAAAAATCAGGAGATAAATCAGTTTTTTCATGGTGTATGTGATGTTTTATATGTATGAGACATGAATTAAAACGGTTGCAAAGATACACACTCTTTTTTACATGCGCAAGTGCATATGGTGACAATATAGAATAAATATACGATTTTATGACTTATATTTTAATCTATATTATACATTAGAGCGATAACTGATTATCAGCACTTTGCAATTATATTTATCTATATTTTTCTCATACAATTTGTACAGTTCGATTATTTTTCGTACCTTTGCAAATCAATTTAAAAATATACACGTGTTATGACACATCTTTTGCTTATCTTAGCAGCGGCCCTCTCGCTCGATGCACAATTGGCCGAGCTCGACACGCAGTTGGAGCTCAGTTCGGAGTATGATCGCCAGTACGAGCAACACATCGACAGTCTGCGCCAGAAATTGTCAGCAGACCCCTGTTCGTTCGAACTGACGCAAGCAATGGTCGAGGCCTATGCTTCGTATCAATTTGACTCGACCTATGCTTATGTGCTGCAACTTGAGAAGCTGGCGCAAGCAGGAACACGAGAACAAAAAATGACCGCTAAACTGAACAAGGCTTTTGCCTACTTCAGCGCCGGTCTGTTTAAGGAGGCCTACGACGAATTGGATGCCGTAACAGATATAGAGACCTACCCGCTTCCCCAGCAGCAGTTGTATTATGCTCGTTTTGCCCGCCTATGTTTCGACATGGGCACCTACTCGGGCAACACTTTCTACCAGCACTATACGCAGATGGGTCTGGAGTTGCTACGTCGTCAGATTGATGGCACCTTGCCCAGCGACACCATCGGCTACGAGTACGCCTGTGCGCTTCGCGATCTGAAGATGGAGCGCTATGCAGAGGCCATGCACCATTTTCAGCAGGCGCTGCAATGCAGCACGCTGGACTCGCATATGCGTGCCATCATCTATTCCACCATGGCGCATGGTGCACTCATGCAGGGGCAGGAGCAATTGTCGTTGCAATATCTTATCGAGGCCGCTATCGATGATGCGCGCTCATCTATCAATGAAGGCGTAGCCTTACGTCTTGTGGCCAGCCAGTTGCATGACATGGGGTATTGCAATCAGGCATTACGTTACATCAATCTGGCTCTGCAGGATGCCAATTTCTATGGCGCACGCCATCGTCAGCTTGAGGCCAGTATGGTGTTGCCTATCATCGAGCACGAGAAGCATGTTATGGAAGAACATTTGCATCGCCGCGTCACGATACTGATTCTCTGCATCAGTATCATTATGATCATTCTGCTGCTCGTGCTGCTGTTTTTGCACCGCGAGATGCGTATCCTGCACCGTACGCAGAACTCCAACCAGGACATCAACAGGCAGTTAAACGAGATGGGTCGTATCAAGGAGCACTACATCGGCACTTTCCTGGCAGAACATTCCGATGCCATACGTGAAGCAGAGCAAGTGCAAACCAACATACGTAAACTGGTACGCGACCGCGACTGGAAAGCGCTGGAAGCATATCAGAATCATATCCCTCATCAGAACCGACGACAGGAGTTCATGAAAAGTTTTGATGAGATGTTTTTGCGCATCTGTCCTCATTTTGTTGAGGACTTCAATGCGCTGCTGCTGCCTGAATATCAGGTCGTTCCAAAAAAAGGAGAGTTACTGACTACGGAACTTCGCATTTTTGCTCTGATGCGATTGGGTATCACCACCAACGAGAAGATTGCCCAAGTTTTGGACTACTCGCTCAACACCGTCTATACTTACAAGACGAAGATGCGCTCCCGCTCTCTGCTCAATAGCGACGCGTTCTACGACGCCGTTCTGCATCTGGGGCAGGATTAGAGCGTCAGGTCGCAGACGGTGAGACTGCAATAGCGGATCAGGTCTTGCGGGGCGAGTCGGAACTGTAATCCTCGTTGGCCGGCTGAGACATATATCTTTTCCCAGAGCAGACATGTCTCGTCAATAAAAGTGGGGAATGTTTTTTTCATACCGATAGGAGAACATCCCCCACGGATATATCCGGTGAGGGGAAGCAGTTCCTTCATAGGTATGAGGTCACAGTTTTTATTGCCGCTCACTCGAGCGGCTTTTTTCAGGTCCACCTCCATTGCTCCGGGAATGACACAGACAAAATGCCCGGACTTGTCGCCTTTGAGGACCAGGGTCTTGAATAGACAATCGATATCCTCGCCCAGCACAGCAGCAGTATGCTGACAACTGAGGTCGTTCTCATCCACCTCATATGGAATCAAATCGTAGCTGATAGCCGCGGCATCGAGCAACCGACATGCATTGGTTTTTTGTGGTCCTTTATTTGTTTCTTTTGCCATAATTTTTGCAGATAAATAACAAGGGGGTACTACATCTCCTCGCCCAGCATTTGACAAAGTTTGGGCACACCGACCGACGCCTTTTCCTGAATCCATTCGATACGATTTTTATATATACCGAACTCAGGCTCGTTGGGATCGATGCAATATATTCGTGCCGTAGGTTTGGCGTAATGCAAAAGCGAAGCGGCAGGATAGACTGCCAGTGAGGTCCCGACGACCACGAGCACATCGGCCTGTTCGGTCAATTCGATAGCAGGCACCATCATAGGCACGGACTCGCCAAAAAAGACAATGAATGGTCGCAAGAGTGAGCCATCAGCGAATCGGTCGTCCTTGCGCTGTTCCCACCCGTTTTCAAACAGTTCAGGGCTGTCCTCCAGGCCGATGCTTTTCTCCTCATTGAGTGAGCCGCGCAACCTCATCAGTTCGCCATGCAGGTGCACGATCGGTGGCCTGTTGTCCGCATCTGCCGAACTGTTTGTTTCGGCATACACAGCCCTTTCGGCACGCTCATGGAGGTCATCGACGTTTTGCGTCACGATGTGTATCTTCATCTGAGGGTGGTCTTTTTGCAAACGGGCAATGGCCAGATGTGCCTCATTGGGCTGCTTGGTCAGCAACTGCTTCCGCATATGGTTATAGAAGTCGATGACCACGTCACGATTGTAGAGCATCGCCTCATGCGTGCACACCTCTTCGATGCGGAAATTTTCCCATAGGCCAGTACCGGCCTCACGAAAAGTCTGGATACCTGATTCGGCAGAGATGCCGGAACCCGTAAAGAAAACAATATTGGTCATTTGACAATTATATGATTTGACAATTGGACTATTTACTATTTGACAATTATATG
>JAKSNQ010000052.1 GCA_024399615.1 Paludibacteraceae bacterium
TTTGACTATTGACTATTGACAATTGACTATTGACTATTGACAATTGACTATTGACATGGAGCAGGCGAGGGAGGACACGGTGCATGTCGATGAGCCACTTGGCGATGAACCACAGCGGGCAGATGATGACCATCAGATTGCTGAGTGCGGTCAGGGTCATGCAGCGCACTATATCATGATCGACATAGTGGGGCGCCTTGCCTGCCCATCGCATCCGTTGTCGGAGCAGGCTCTTTAGGTCGGGCGCTGCAGTACAGACAGCCTCATACTCGGGTCGGTCGAGTGCAACCACCCGCATCCCTCGTCGCTTCATCGCTTCGAGCATGAACATATCATCGCCACTGGGCAGTTCGGGATGCAACTCATGCTCGCACGCGAGCCATGCCTGCTTGCGCACAATCAAGTTCGCCCCGGCACACATGACGGCTTTTCCCTCCTTGGCCTTGCGCATGGTCAGTTCCTGAATGGCCGTATATTCCAGCACCTGCAGGCGACCCAATAGTGTGTCGGGTGCCTGCATGCGCAATGGCAGAATCACCATATCAGCCTTTTCCAGTTCCGAGTAGGATGGCGCAGCCGGAGGATAGGCGATATCATCGTCGGTAAGCCAGACGAAATCGGTTGGCGCCTCAGGCACCATTTTGTGTAATGCCCATTTCTTGCCTTTATTGTCATCGTTGATGCCCCGTCGGGGTACGATGCGTGTGAGATAATGAGGCAGCAGTTGGTCGGCGAAAGCGGGATATGACTTCGCGATACACGCGGTATCATCTACGGGCCATCCGGCCGCCATGAAGGCCATCGCCAAACGATGGTCATGACACGTCTCTTTTGTCGTGTTGGGACTGCGGAGCGCCTTCTCGATAGCCGCCAATCGGTCTGACTCTTTCCATCGAAGGGATTCCAGTCCAGTGAATCGGGGCTGGAGTCCCAACACAAAACAGGCGACGGCCGCAGCGGGATAGAGGTCGGGACAGGATGAGAAGTCCCATTCCGTGATGGTACGTTCGCGTATCTGTGAGAAGAGTTGCACCACGACCTTATCCCCCTGCCACGAGTCGGGATTGAGCCCCGTGAACTGATAATGTCCCCAGCCGAGCGCCTCACGTTCCAGCCAGAAAGCAGCAGCCGACCAGTCGGCCTCGATCGTGTCGGTAAGCGGAGAGCGCATCATCTCGCGCGTCATGGATATATAGGGCGAGTTGGAGCCGGTTATCACCTCCACCCCGATGAGCAATAGCGCCGAGACGAACTGAGAGGACTGTGGTCGGAGGATAGTGACGGGTCCTCGGGACAATTGTCGTCCACGGATATGCAAGGGTGCGTATCCCTCTTGGTCCATGCATGTGATATCAGCTCCCAGTTGCCGCAGGGCGACGATGAGCTGCTGCATGGGTCGCTGCCGCATGCGTTCGCATCCATCCAACAGCACGTCCGCTCCGGGCATCTGCGCATAATAGGCCGTAAGAAAACGCATGGCTGTGCCATCATTGTTGAGGTCGATGGGATGAGGGAAAACATTGCGCGAGAGCAGCCCATGATACATCGTCTGCACATCTTCGGGCCAGAGGGCGATATCTCCCCACCATTGAGGCAAGCGCCGCAGGTCCTCGCCACGCAAAGCGCGGAGTACCAATTGACGTTGAGCGATGCTCTTGGATATAGGCAGGGTGATGTGCATTGTGTGGGGTGGTCAGCGATATTTATTCTCGGTACAGTCGCCAAGCAAGGAGAGGTAACTGTCGAAGCGCGAATAGGCGATACGATGTTGTTCTACGGCAGGCACCACGGCACATCCGGGTTCGCCACAATGGGTGCAGTTGGAGAATCGGCAGTCGCGTGCGACCTCAAAGATCTCTCGGAAATAGTGGCCGACTTCTTCTTTTTCAAAATCGAAGGTGCCAAATCCTCGAATTCCCGGGGTGTCGATGACAGCGGACACTTTTGAGTCCGCGTGGGTGTTCGCGCCATCGCTGGACGGCAGGAAATACATCTCGGAGAAGGTAGTAGTGTGTTTGCCCTGATCATGCACATCCGAGATCTCTGCTGTGCGCGTCTTCTCTACGCCAAACAGGGCGTTGAGCAAGGTGGATTTCCCCACGCCGGAATTGCCAGACAGCAGGGTTGTCTTAGACAGAAAAACAGGCAAGATATCCTCAGGGGTATCGAGGAACTTGGCGCTGATGGTATGCGTCTCGTATCCGAGGTGCGAATAGAGCATCTGCATATATTGCAGTTCGGCCATATCATCGTCGTCGTAGAGGTCCACCTTGTTGAATATCAGGACAACCGGTACGCGATAAGCTTCGCACGTAGCCAGAAACCTATCGATAAACGTGGTGTTTGTCTTGGGGTGATTGACCGTAATCAGGAGTGCCACCTGATCGATATTGGCCGCCAAGATGTGGCTCTGTTTCGACAGATTGGTACTTCGTCGAACGATGAAGTTGGTTCGCTCATCGATGTCGCTGATCCAGTTGGTACCATCTGCCTGCCTATCGACCGACACCCGATCGCCGACGGCCACGGGGTTGGTAGAGCGTATTCCCTTGATGCGGAAATTGCCCTTGATATGCGCCTCAATGGTGTCGCCGTTATCGAGCAAGACATGGTAGGCAGAGCCGGTTGTTTTGATGATAAGTCCTTTCATGCTTAAAAAGCCTCTTTGACCTGAACGTAGAAGGAGTATGAGTCGAAGTTCGTCCAGGATTTGTCAATATTGTTGCGTGCGACGTCAAAACGAAGATTGATGCCGGACTTGTTGAACTGCAATCTGAGTCCAGCGCCATAGCCAATCTTTGGCGTGGCCCAATGCCAGTTGTGCATGTCGTACACATCGCCCATGCCAGCAAAAACAGCCGCCTTGAATAGTTTCCAAATAGGTATTCGCAGTTCGGCCTGCAGGGCCAGCATGGTGTTGTCGCGGAACTTGCCCTTGTAGAATCCACGGAGCAACTCGTCGCCCCCCAGCTGCGGCATGAGTTGCAATGCCTTGTATTCGCTGGTTTGTCCCAGCAGCGACTCGGCATACAACTGATAGGCCAGGATCAGGTCCTGATACAGCGGTACAAAATGCCGGATATCCAGTTGTACTCGGCCCATGTGGTCATGGTCAATCAGGTCGGGCAGGTAGTAAGCCTGCGCCTTGATGAAGAGTCCGCGATGAGGGTAATAGAGATTATCCCTCGAGTCGTATTGCAGCACTCCTCCTACGCCCAACTGACAATAGCGTGTGTTGTAGAGTCCGGCCGTCTCATATTGCCAATCGACAGTGGGTCCAACATGCAGATTGGGCAAGATGGCATAGAGCGGTTGGACAAAGACCTCATACAGATTCGAGTTGATCAGCACCTTATCGTCCGACGAGAGCAGGTTGGCGGGTTCGTTTCCTTTTCCAAAGAAGAAGTAGGGATAATGACGAAATCGCAGTTTGACGGCCACCTGCCACTTGGGGTCGATATATAGGGTGAGAGAGGCGTTGATATTCCACTGGTGCCGTAGTGTGTAGGAACCAGCAAGAGTGGCTTCCGACAGTCTCCCCAGGAGCGAATCGGATGGCAAGCGGAAATAGCCGACTCCGGCAGCACCAAACGCCCAGCTGGTCTCGTTGGCAAAAGAGACGGTAGGCACCGCGATAGCGGGCAGGTTCTGCAGTTTGTCCAGGAAAGTTGCGCCCTTGGTCGCTGGTGTTGGGACCGAACGGCAGGTGTCAGCACCAGCGGATAGAGGGAGCGAGTCGTTTTTCTGAGGCATAGTCACAGCCCAACTGCCCGTGCTGATCAGCACGAGCAGACATACTAAAAGATATGATTTCATTTGCGTCAAGATGCACATCCGTGCCGAAAGAACAGCCCGTTTACACGGTCATGATTTCTTTTTCCTTGGCAGCGTAGAGTTCATCGACCTGCTTGATATACTTGTCGTGTGTCTTCTGCATAGCCTCCTCGGCATCCTTCTCCACGTCCTCGGGGAGTCCATCTTTCTGAAGTTTTTTAAACTCCTCGATAGCCTCGCGACGTGCATTACGAATCGACATCTTCGCGGTTTCGGCCTCGGCCTTACATTGCTTGGCGAGTTCGCGACGACGCTCCTCGGTCAGAGGGGGCATAGTGAGACGAATGATTTCACCGTTGTTGGAAGGTGTGAGACCGATATTGCTATTGATGATAGCTTTTTCGATTTCGCCAATGAGTTTCTTCTCCCAAGGCTGAATAGCGATGGTTCGTGCATCCGGCACGAGCACGGTTGCACATGAAGAGAGTGGCGAAAGAGTGCCGTAGTACTCAATCTTGATAGGATCCAGCAGTTTGGGACTGGCTTTGCCTGCGCGAATGTGTGACAATGCGTCGTCAAGGTGAGCGACGGCAGCTTGCATCTGCTCCTCGGCAGCTGCTTCGTAGAGGTTGAGTTCTTCTAAATCCATACGATAATTATAATGATTATTTATGAAATGCTTGTCTTATGGTTTAACGAGCGTTCCGATCAATTCGCCATTGATGACTCGCTCCAAGTTGCCCATTTTATCCATGTTGAAGACATAGATAGGCATATTATTTTCTTTGCACATACAGATGGCAGTCAGGTCCATCACTTTCAGTCCCTTTCCGAGCACTTCGTCGTAAGTGATCTCAGCGAACTTGGTTGCCGTTGGGTCTTTCTCGGGGTCAGCAGTATAAATGCCATCTACGCGCGTTCCCTTGAACATCACGTCCGCTTCTATTTCGATGGCCCGAAGTGAAGATCCCGTATCGGTGGTGAAATAAGGGTTGCCAGTACCAGCCGCCATGATGACGATATTACCCTTGTTGAGGAGTCGAATCGCTTTGGCTTTATTATAGAAATCGCCAATAGGTTCCATTCGCACAGCGGTCAACACGCGCACTTTCTGTCCGAGCGACTCGAGCGCAGACGACAATGCAAGCGAGTTGATGACCGTAGCCAACATCCCCATTTGGTCACCTTTCACGCGATCAAACCCCTTTTGTGATCCACTCAGTCCGCGGAAAATATTTCCGCCCCCGATGACAATACCGATCTGCACTCCTTTGTCGGCAATAGCTTTGATTTGCTGCGCATACTCCATCAGACGTTGCTCGTCGATGCCGTAGCCTTTTGCTCCCATCAGCGACTCGCCGGAGAGCTTGAGAAGAATACGATTAAACATAATTTATTTGACTATTTGACTATTTTACTATTTGACTATTAACGCCCTAAAGGCTAATCCGACGGGCGAAGCCCTAATTGAGTATTGGATGATTTACTAATTTTAGTCTTCGGTATACCATGATGCGTACATGGCATAGTTGTGGGCTATCTTTTTGTTGATTTCTTCGGTTTGTGAAGGGTCAGCTTTCTTGATGAACTTGGCCGGCACCCCACCCCAGATTTCGTATTCTCCAATCTGGGTACCCTTGAGCACGAGCGCACCTGCAGCCACGATAGCGCCTTTACCAACATGCACTCCGTCCAGCAGGGTGGATCCCATACCAATCAAAGCGTAGTCATCCACATCTGCCCCGTGTATGGTCACGTTGTGCCCCACAGAGACGTAGTCACCCAGGGTGATCGTGGATTTCTGGTACAAAGTATGCAGGACAGAACCGTCCTGGATGTTGCAATGTTTTCCGATGTGAATCCAGTTGACATCACCTCGGAGAACGGAGTTGAACCACAAAGTAGAGCCTTCGCCGATAGTAACTTCGCCTACTACCGATGCGTTGTCCATCATGATAACAGATGGATGGATTTGAGGAGTGAGGGTAAGACCGTCACGATGTATGGTTTTGATGAGTGCCATTTTATAGAATTATTTTGAATTATTAGCAGACTGTGGAACAGTTATTTTTTATCTCGTCAGCATCAGCTTAATCTTGAGTCCGAAGTCGTCAGACGAGATAGGATAGCTAGAGGAGATGAGCGGTGTGGTGCCCTGGTGGTCATAGTAGAGCTGAAGATTTACTTTAGACGAAACGACATAGTCTGCAGCCACTTTGACCGAGATGACCTTGTTGCCGGAAGAGGCCTGCGTCACATTCTCCTCAATCTTTCGCAGCAGCGTCTTGATGTCCTTGTAGCTGACATCAACCGACAGTTTGAGGTCGTTACTTACCTTCTTTTGTTGTCCCTCCACCGCCTTGTAGAACAGGTTCAAGTCCTTGATCGTGTAGCCCCAACCAATGACGAACTCGTCGGTTTGTCCCTCGGTCAACTGAACGGAGTTGATATTGAGCGACAGGTTACGCTGCTTTCGATACTCGAACTTGGCGGTCATCGAATTCTTCATCGACAGGTTCAGACCCACCAGAGGAGAGAACTGCTCCGAGAGGGTGACGGTGGAGATGTCATATGCCGAAGATGGCAATGGCAAGTCGGTCTCTACGTCACGTACCCAACCCATGGACTTGTCTTTGAGATCGCCGGCAGGAACCCAGGTGGAGTAGCTCGAATAACTACCTATATTATATTTGCACGTGTACGCGTGCGTGAGTGAGATGGTCTTAAAGTGGTCGCGTAGCCATGGCAGTTTGCCCAGTCCATCATATGTAACCGACCAGTTCGGCATCATCTTGAGGATGCCCAGGAACGGATTGAACGAGACCTTGTTGATATCCTGTCCGGTGTATGCCGCCAAGAAAGCCGGCACGAGCACATCGGCCGAGTTGCGGTCTATTCGTCCTTTGCTTTCGTCATATGGTTGGTTCGCCGAGCCAGTACCAGAGATAAAGCCACGATCCGGATAGTTGAGTTCGGAATATGCAGCCTGCAGGCGTCCCATCATCGCAGTACGATTGTCAAGGAATCGGTCAAACACATCGGACTGGAAATTATCCTCGATGGTGCCCAGTTTCCGGAATGCGGTGCTGAGCGCAACCTGAGTGATGTTGTAACTACCGGTGAAGGTCTCCTGCATATCAGCAAAAGTGTAATTGATCTGCGTGGTACCGGCCTGATAGCGTTTTCCATTCACTTGAATCTTGAATCCCGGGAATGGTTCGAGCGTCAGTTTCACATCCAGGTCTGACGTATTAGCCGCAGTAGCGGGTTGTACGACAGTCGTATCGGTTGACAGCCATCCCTGTTCCTTGGCTTTCTCCATGAAATTGTCAGGGAAGAAACCGAATGCAAAATCGTAGCCTGGTGCGGCCATCAGTCCCTTCTCGTTACGCTGCCCCATAAATCCGGCTTGAGGATAGAATCCGGGAACGACAAGCGAGTTGGTCTGCTTGTAGGTCACCTGTACGCGACGAATCATCGTGAGGAACTTGATACCAACGTCGCCCAACCATTGACCAGCAGTCCGCATATTAGGGTCGCGCGTCTTGACCGAGACATTGAGCGCCGTGATGGAATCGCGGGTGGTGATAAAGACCTTGTTATTTCCTTCCACTTTCACTTTGATCCGGATAGGATTACCAGCAGAGTCGGTAGCAACGACATCGAGCGACTCGGAATTCAGGCGGTGGGTCAACTCATATGGCACGCCTGGCGAAGTGTTGATGGTCTGCGTATATTCCTTCGATTTGAACGGACGACGGCTCGTTTTTCCCATCTGCTTGAAACGCTGCTCCATTCCCTTGATATACTTAGACTTATTGTACAGGTTCTCCAGATTGAGGGTTCCATCGGCCTGCCAACTGCGCATCGAGTTCACGACGTTACCCAGATAATGGTCGTTGCTATTTGCCCCACCTGTAACCGTAGCATTCCAGTTGTAGGTGCCGTTGTAGCTGGCATTTGCCGTTATCCAGTCGAGGAAAGTGAAGCGATTGAAGGGCACATTCCAGCTGGCCGTGAAGACCTGCTGATAGGTGTATGGAGAGCCAAAAGTAGCCAACGAGCGGCGAATCGTATCCTTCCATGCCTCGTAGTAATCGTTGGTAAAGGCGTAGTCACGAATGATTTCCGGCGTGTACAGACCTTCTTCGACCGAGGCATTCATCGCTGTTTGCAAACCGAACTTCATGTTCTTTGTCAGGTCATACTTGATGTCCACATTTCGCGACCACATGAAATCCTTGGAGAAAGTCAGGTCCATCTCTTGTTGTCCACCGGTGAAGTCACGCATCTTCATATTGTTGAAGGTACGATGCATATCGGTGCTGAATGACCATGACTGTGGGAGATAATAGATATTGAATTCCTTGATAAACTTGAGACTCGGCTTCTGCAGAGACTTGATATCCTTGAACGGTTCCCAAGGCTGCGGATTGAAACTATAGCTGTAGTTGAAGGTACCACGATGGTCGGTTGTCACGTTCTGTTCCATCTCGGGCGAATGCTCGCTCTGCTTAGCGTATGACGCCGAGAGGGAGAAGTTGGCCGGATCATAGAACATGTTCTTATCCTTCGAATGGATGTTCACTCGCAAACCGGAGACAGAGAAGTTTGTCGATTCCTGCACCGTATTGGACATAGCCTTGATGGAGTCGCGCTTGGCTTTGTCGTCATAGGTTGATAACGTCTCCGACAGTTTGATATCGGTGTCAAGCGGATCGTATTCGGGCGAGTTGGTCTGATTGGAATAGCTGACATAGAGTGGCATCTGTATCTTCGCTTTTTCCGGGAAGAGGCGTCCACCCTCCATGGCAGCACTCAGCGAGATCTGGTAACTGTTATCCATCGCCCGACTGAGCACATTGCTCTCAATGCTACCATAACCTGCGGTTTGGAGTCGTCCAGCCACATTCACCTGTGCGATATCCGAAATTGCCAGAGCGGCATTGGCCATAGCAGCCACACCACCCTTTTCGTTAAACTCAGCCATGCGCAACTCGTTTACCCAGACCTCACCACTGACCACGCGACCGGCGTTGTTGCGGATACCAATCATGATATTTTGCACATCCTCGAGCGTTGGATTACCCATCACGGTGATGCGATTTTGCGCCTTTCCTTCCTGCTCATCATACACCACATACGGTGTTGTGTTGGACACCCCCGATGTACCCTGACGCTTGGCTTTGTTGCGAGCGGTCTTGGCATCCGTGAAGGCCGAGAACGGGAAGTCGAAATAGTTGGCAACCGGCCATACAGCCAGTCGATCCTGATCATTATCGTTGTTGTACACACCCGGAGGAGTGATGACCAGTGGGATCTCATATTCGTAGTAGTTCTGCGTCATATCAGAACCCATGCGGATAAAGCAGGATAATTCACCATCCTGCAGTTGGTTATCAAGAGCCTCCATTTTCTCGGCATGCACGAACATCTGCAAACGCTTGTATTGGCGGACGTCATAGTGTGTGTTACGATAAACGGCTCGCGCATCACGAGGCGACAGTTCGTTGACACGCAGCACCATGGCTTGTTCGTTTTGTGCGATCAACTGCGCCTGTCCCGGATCGGTCTGACGCAAGATGCCCGGAGGGAGGACATAGTTGACCGGTGAACGGTAGCCATTCTCCTCAATATTGAGTGCCTGCACATCGATAGATGCCGTCGTTGTAGGCGGATAGTCGACAGGATAGAGCGTCTTGGTACATTGTCTCCACTCGCCACGAACGAGGTCGAACGAAGCCAAACGGAAATGGCTCTCCTCGGAAAATCCGGTGAGGTAGATTCGGGCAAAACGAATGGATTTGAAGTTACGGATAGCCCCCACTTTGTTGTCGTACTGACGAATAGGTATCTTAAACTGATACCATGTCACCAATGCCTGTTGGCCGTTGCGGAGCGACACTTTAGTCTCAAGTTGCTCAGTAATATGCTGTTTTCCCACCGCCAAATCGTTCTTGCGGAGCGAGATGTGGTAAGAGTAATATTTCTCGTACTCGTTGAGTGTATTGTCATTGTTAACGTCCTCAATATCCGGCAAAAGAGTGGATGCAGTACCATAGTTCAGGCCCGTTCCCTCGGTGGCCGGCGAGTTGCCCTCGGTTCCATTGTAGCGCTTATATCGCTGAAGGACGCTGAGCTGCTGCTGGTCATAGTCATCGCCACGATAATAGTGGTAATCATCACCGGCAGGGTCGTTGATTGGCGAGAAGGGGTCACCAGCCCATTGCGCAAGGACAGATGCAGACACCTGATTACGCAGCGAACGTACATAGTCAGCATATGGAGTCTGTCCGTTGTGTGCGAAAGCCAACTCATCGTCCGAACTGAGACCATTGAGGCCTACGTCCTGATACTCACGGGCTCCAGCCTCGTTGGAGAACGCAACAACGGTACTGGTCGTCTTGGGCACTTTTCCCCATATGGTCGTCTCCACTTGATTGCTGACATCATGGTCGCTGACCGGCAAACCATGCTCAAACGCCTTCTTACCATCCTTGAGAATATCTTCGCTGATATCACCCAGGTTGATGTACATATCACCACCTTGCCAGTTGACATCCGGGTTGGTGAGAGTTGGGTCCATGAGCCAAAACTCGATATACTCAATGTTGCTCTTCTCAAAATCGGTATTGTCCAATTTTCGCATCATGCCACCCCAACGCTCTTTGGGGCGACTCAAGGTGCCATCGTTGTTGTACTGATTGTTGTCATAGAAGATGTTGTACGGACCTCGCTCGTTGGGATAGAACGAGAGATTCATGATGGTGAGGTGGTTATCTTCGTTGGGCAGGACGTCTCGGTTAGGATACAACTCCGACTGCTCGACAATACGTGTACGATGATCAGACAGCACCTCCACATCCTGCTTGATATAGAGCGGAGTATTGGACAGCGCTTTACCAAAGATAGGATCGACGGTGTACCACGCCAAGAGCGCACGATTCTTACCATACTCCACGTTATTGCTGAGCGTTGATTCGGCAAAATCAGCAGGGGTAGATGCCAGTTTCCAGTAGTTGGGATAATGAATATCAATATTGGTCGTAGTAGCCTCAAAGTCGTCGATATAGGCCGTTCCAACCTTGCCTACATCCCTGGTATGACCGGGCAGAAGTTGAGCAAACTCGGCACTGACTTGGAAACTGGAGGGTTGAGTGGCTGTTATCCAAGGTACCTTATCGATAAGATTGGTAAGCCACATAAACTCTGTTCGCCAACTGCCATTCACACCCCAAATCGTATTGCTGATAGGCTCCATACCGGTATTGACCTTGGTGGTAAGTGGCCTTTCGGTCAGGTGCATGATAGTTCCGCCCAAGACCAAATCAGGCGTAAACTGGTACTCGAGGTGTGCGCCTGTGAGGGACTTTCGCTGGAGAGAGAATGTCGATTGATTTTCGAGTTTGACATCCACATTGGTGCCCGCATCCAGAATGGCTTGATTGAGGATAGTGACCGTACCCATGGTATAGTCCACCGTGTAATCCACGTTCTCAACCAAAGTAGCACCACCGGCCGTGACAGTCACACTACCACGTGGCACGTTCATGGCTCCCAACTGAATCTGGCCACCTATCGTACCTTGGAACTTACCCTGCAAGAGGAAGCGATTCTTTTCCGACATTTCTTGTGCTAGCACAAGAGTCGAGTCATACAGTTCCTGGAAGACATATTTGTCAGCAATGGCATCGTTACCAATAGCCGCACGCAGCGAACTGCCAAAAGGTTCCAGAACGGGGAAGATGATTCGTCCATTGGAGGACACAGCGGTATATCCTTCGATATAGTCAAACTTACCATCCGGCGACGCATTGTTCTTCTGATTGAGGCGGTCCATGTTCAGCACACGAAGCAACTGTTTGCCCTTGATTGGCCCCTCCGGCAGGAATTGTACCATCGTGCCCAACGAGTCGTTTCGGAACATGACGTAAAGTTCAAACTTCTCCTGACGCATCTGCGTCGTTCCCAACGAGTACACGTTTTTCATCATCAGATCCCACGTACCATATGCCTGTCCGCGGCGGGCAGGATTATAGGGGTGTGGGGCGTTGCCCGAAGACTTCAGCATCTTCAGGATGAGTGCATTGGGAGCCTTGAGGTTCTCGCTGCCATCTGTCGAAAATTCACCGACCTGATAGACTTGTCCGGCATATGTATATTCGTATGCAACAGCCAAAACCTCGTCCTGATTGAGGGCCTGCTTGAGGGATATATAACCGAGCGCTGTATTGACTGTATATTCGCTGGAGTTCAGCAGTCGCGCCGATTCCACCTTCTCAAAATCTTCCCCACCGGCCATGCCATTGTAATTGGTCAACAACGCTGTCGTCTGCTGGATGTCACGCACCGCGGGATTGGCACATACATCTGCGTAGAGAGAGTTGGCCTTGTTGTGCATAGCCACACTGGTGCCCGTCGTCCAGGCTTGATTGAAGAGGTGCTCAGGTCGTGTCTCACCCAAGTCGGCAAAAGCGACAATATTGCGTGCCTGCTCAAAACGAGCTCTCTTATTCGTAATCCAGACTTCGATTTTATTGATCGTAACACCGCTGGCTACATAAGGAAGCGTCGCCATCGCCTGCTCATAGTTATCACGGAAGAAATAGCCGAGGAAGAAGTGTCGATTCTCGTCATAAGCATCAGCCTGAATCTCAAAATTGGTTAGCTGAGCACCACCCTGCGAAGACACGGTTTGACTCTGCGAGTTCTGCTGACTGAGCAGCGCCTGCACCTTTAGTTTCCCGAACTGAAGATCGGTGCGGATGCCGAAGAGAGCCTGAGGGCCGGTAATCAAGCTCGACTGAAGATTCATCGACACATTTCCGGCCTCAATCGTTTGAATGATATCATCCTCTTTGCCCTTGTAGGCAAACTTGAGGTTTTGGCGGTCAAAATCAAACGACGACTCGGTGTTGTAATTGAGGTTAAACTTGAGTTTATCGCCCACCGAAGCATTAACGCTGGCCTGTATCTTTTCGTCGAAAGCAAAGACATTATTATTTTGGGCACGTTGCGTCAGCGCCGGATTATCCACAAACTGATGTTTAAAACCAAAACTCAGTTCGGCACTACCCTGCAGTTTAAGCTGAACACCACCCGGGCCAAACACCTTGTCGGCCGGACCGATGTTGAACTTCATGTCGGTGATGTCAAACTTGCTCTCATTGTCATGCTCCAGTTCGCTGATTTTCTTCTGCCAATAGGCCTGCATAGCCCGCGTTTCCGAGAACTTACGATACTCGGCTTCGGTCAGAAGGAATGGAGTGGCGATATCCACCTCTCCCACTCGCGTGTGTATGATATATCGGCCCGAAGTAGCATCATACTCCACCTCAGTCTTAACGTTATCTGGGTCCTTGAGATCGAGCGAAGAAGTCGGCAGAGTAAGTGACTCAAAATTTGGCGTCTCATATTGCTTGACCCAAAGTGGTGCAAAGATAACCGAGTCTGACTCCTCAACCTCGGACTCCTGCTCATTAGGCAAGACATTGGTAACCTGCGCATACACAGAGAGTGATGTCAGGCACAAAAATAACAATATGAAACGAAACTTTTTCAGAAAACCACTATTGGTTTATAACGTCATTGGAGTATTGGCAAAGTTCACAAGACGTACTATTACAACATTTTCAAAGCCTCTTTGATCACCTTCTCAACACGAAGGGTTGGATCTGCTTTGAGCAACTTATCCACCGCTTTCCCCGCTGCTACAGCAGGGAAGCCAAGCATAGTAAGAGCAGACACAGCCTCGGCCTTAACCTCAGAATTGATTCCTGCAGCCTGACCTGCGACCGCCTCAGGTCCCAGATTCATTGATCCCGGATTATCACCCAGGTCTATCTTGAGCACCTTATCCTTGAGCGTAACGATTATCAACTGAGCAGTCTTAGGTCCGATGCCCTTGATAGACGACATAGCTTTAACATTGCCCGTGGCTATGATTTGGCGAATCTCAACGGCGGTGTAACCAGACATAATCATGCGACCCGTGTTCGGACCAATACCACTCACGCTGGTCAGCGCCTCGAACAGTTCGCGCTCCCCTTTGGTCAT
>JAKSNQ010000053.1 GCA_024399615.1 Paludibacteraceae bacterium
CGTGACTCGACCGTGCCGCTAATGCTTGTCGACTGCTTGCAGACTGCTTGCAGACCCCTTGCTATATCTCTTTGTCGACTTCCCTGCTAACTGCATACTTCCCTAAGACATCCCGCTTACCTCCCTAAGACATCCCTAAGTCTTTTAGCAGAGCTCCAGCAAACCTCCAGCAGACTTCCAGCAAAGCTTATAACTTTTTTGTTAAGGGCTGAGATACGATAGATGAACCGGAAAAATTGCTTGTGCACCCAACATGCTACGTAAACGACTAACAATTCAGAGAAATGGTACAATTACCCAAATAGCACAGGATAAGTGGTAGAGACAAAGAAGGCGTGCCGATTGCGACACGCCCTCTTCTTTGTGACAAATAGTGTACGAAACGGATTAGTAATCGTAATCCTCGTCGTACTCGTCGCTATAATCAAAGTCGTAGTCTGCATGACGACCTGGTGCTCCAATAGCCGCTTCATCGCTGAATGGGTCACCTACCGGCATCGTGCTGGTAGCGATAATATTGTTTGAGATGCGAACGATGCGAAGCTCTGCATCAATATATTTCTTTGCCATAATTGTAACAATCGAATTTGAAATTTAACTTCGTTTTAATTAGAGACGGATACCGAGAGCGTTATAACGAACACCATCCTTAACGATGATAAGTTGACCATTCTCAACGAACTTCATGACATTACCGGTCTCAATATCCTCGATAGCAGTAGCAATATCGGTTCCCTCAACAATGTCTAAGTGAGCAGGAGCACTCATTGACTCAGGCAGAGCCAAATATGCCTTGTTAGCAGGAATCATAGCACCTGTGTATTGAGCAAATACGGTCCTGTCGTTTTGATAGGTCAGGAAATAGTTGTTGGTTGCAGCAGGGTTAGCAACGCGATTAATAGTACCGGTCAGGTCGTTGTTGGAAACAGCATCTGCCGCAGCATCGGTAATGTTCAGGCTATATTCGTGATCGGCTTCACCTTTAAACAAGATACCGGTGTTGGCTGGCAAAACAGAAACTCCGTCTTGAGCCTCGATAGTAACGGTAGTGCCTGAGGTATAAGAAGCTGCATATGCGGTCAGACCAGCAGGAACCTCCACTTTGTCATTGGCATAGAACGATGCCCAACCATCAGCGTTGGTGGTAAGAGGATATGAATTGGACTCGCTGAAGCTCATGCTATAAATGTGGATGTACTGGTTTACACCTGGATTTTTGGTCTGTTGAGCCGTAAGAACAACATCGCCGGCAGGAACATAGATAGCAGTAGTAGAAACGTGAGCTGTCGTTTTTGCGCCGAAGCTAGTCGCTACGCCATTCACGTAGAGGTAGCGAATTTCGTCATCGTTTGAACGATTATTGGTGTTGCTAAACTCTACTTCCACATAACCGGGAACGGTCGTGTGGAACTTAACATAACCACCCTGGAAATAGTTGGACTTATTGATATGCTCACCGGAAACTTCCAATGCTGCAGAAGGGAACGTATTGTCGTTAGTGATACCTTGAATATTAGCCAAAACGAAGGTGGTGACTCCTTTTACAGGCCATGTATTATCGGTTAATGAACATGTCGCGCCAGCCTTTGTCCAGTCCCACTCCATGTCACCATCAACATCGGCCAAACCAATATGCGCACCTTCAGCAAATGCAACGCTTGTGGCAAGGCGAGCAGTATAGGTCTTGCAAATAGTGGTGCCTTCACCATCTTTGACATCTTCATGCCAATCACCATACATGATATAAACGTTCTCGGTGGTTACATCAATCACACTCTCGTTCTCCCAAGGCATAGAACTCTCTGTGAACTTCGCATATACGTGGCAAGCGTCACCAAAATAGTGGATAGCAGCTTTGCGGAATGTCATATCTCCATAGGTAACCTGCTCTGCAGAGCTAAGATCATAATCTGCAATAGTACCATAGGTGTTGGCATATGCATCTAAGTCGTATATCCACAATTTCTGTGAATTGGCATCACCCCAATTTGGCATGCAGAAATAGATATTGGCTGCATTGCGAGTAGGACTTGATACCTGTTGATATGAGTGATTTCCATATACTACATAGTAGTAGGTACCAGGTGCGGATGGAATAGTGATATCCGCAGTCTGAGGTTGTCCCATACCAAGGTTGAAAATAGCTCGATTATAAACGCTGTTGGTGCATTCGTATTTGTACCAGTTGACGCCATCAATAGCAGTTTTGTTTGTCAACTGAACACCTGGCCAAGCTGCGAGAACCGCACCACCATCCTCCCAAAGATGGAGATATGGATCATTGCCATTGAAATCTTCTACATAGTGAACATAGAAAACACGTTTTGAGCTGGTACAGTTTACGGTAAACTCGACATTTTTGGCAGCATAACTTGTTCCTGTTGCTTGAGAAAGGGTAATAGTAGCAGAACCCACACCAACAGCAGTAATCTCACCAGTAGAAGAATTTACGGTTGCTACATCTTCATCGCTGGAAGAAAACGTAATAGTACCATCGGATGAAGTTGAGTAGTCTGTGCCCGATGTCAAAGTATAGGTCTCTGCCGCATCAGCATCAAGGACGATGGTTTCATGCCCATCTGCGATAGCAAGGTCAGAAGGAGATCCCGGAGTTACAATTTCCACGGAATAGAAATAAAGAGAAGAAGTATTTCGTGTAATGTAGATGGTAGAACTGCCTACCAAGCAACTACCTACTTCGACGGTGTAGGCCGACTGAGTAAGTGATTTAGTGCAATTTGTTGCTGTTGTAACATAGTTTGATGCATCACGTGTATTCGAAAGTTTAAACACATATCCAGTATTGCTTGCAGAATATCCTGAAATGGTAATAACATCCCCTACACTAATCGCAGCATCAAGAGTAATAACTACTTGTTTGGAATTTGTTGAACTTGCATCACCATCCAATTTGTAGGCGATTCCATTCGTTGTGGTAGTACTTGATTCTAATTTAGTGGTATTGGAAAATGTTATTGTTCCTCCTGTTGCCGTAACAGAACTTGCAAAATCCGACCGATAAGAATCCAAAGTTTTTCCACCTAATCCAGGGAGAGTGTAGCTAAAGATCACAGTATCTGCCTTCGCCAATGTGATGCAGCAAACGAGACCTAAGAATAAAAAAATTAGTTTTTTCATGATTATAAAATGTTATTGTGTTTTGTTTGTATTTTTCGGATTAGAGAGTGATGTGGCGAAGTATTTGCCATAGGGGCATACTTACGCATTATAAATCACGCTGCAAAATTACTTCTTTTTGCGCGTATGCATGTGTAAATTTTGTCAATTAAGGTGTAAAAAATGATACAAACCGCCCCTCGTAGCATGTAAGACATACTGACGAGGGGCGATTGATGAATCAATAGGCCAAAAAGGCTTAGAGCATGCGGAGCGCAGTCTGGAGCCAAAGGAAGGTGCGATCGATAGAGGCCAGTTCGATTTTCTCGGCCGGCGAGTGAACTCCCGACATCTGTGGACCGAAAGCCACCATGTCAAGGTCGGGGTACTTCTCGAGGAAAAGACCACACTCCAATCCTGCGTGGATAGCTACCACTTTGGGCTCTGCACCCTGATTGCAACGCCATGCTTCGCTGACCGTCTTGAGCAGAGTAGAAGTTGGATTAGGCTTCCAACCCGGGTAACCATCGCCATGTGTCACTTCTGCACCGGAAAGAGCCAGCGCGCACTCTACCATATTCTTGAGGCTATGCTTCTCGCTCTCGACAGAAGAGCGTTGCGACGTATTGATCTCAATATACTTACCTTTCTCGTCCTCTTTCATCTTCACCGAAGCAAGGTTGGTACTGGTCTGTACCAATCCCGGGATGTCGCGACTCATCGCCATCACGCCGTGTGGGCAAGCATAAAGCGCCAGCAGCAACTTGTCGCTGACCTCTTTTGGTAACACAGCAGCAGGCATGTCGCATGACTCCAACGTGAGTACCATTTCCGCTTCGATAGCCTTGTATTCCGCTTCCAGTTCGGCTGCTACCATATTGAAGATGACGCGCATGTTCTCTTTCTCTGCCATAGGCACCAAAATGGTGGCACCGGCTTCGCGAGCGATGGCATTGCGCAGGTTGCCACCCTGAATAGCAGCGATGCGCAAGTCGAAGCGTTTGTTCATCATGAAGAGAAGACGCGTGAGGAACTTGTTGGCATTGCCGCGTCCCTTGTTGATATCTTCGCCGGAATGTCCACCCAGCAGGCCTCCTACGCCGATTTGTGCAGCAAAATAGCCTTCAGGTGCTGCTTCTTCCGTGTAGTAGAGATGTGCCAACGTATCGACACCTCCGGCACAACCCATGCATATCTGACCATCGTCCTCGTTGTCGAGGTTGATGAGACGCTTGCCATGCAGCACGCCGGAAGGCATACAGTTGGCTCCCGTCAGTCCGGTCTCCTCGTCGGTCGTGAAAAGGCACTCCAGGGCCGGATGCTCCACTTCGTCAGAAGTGAGTACGGCCAGCATCATAGCCATGCCGATACCATCATCTGCGCCGAGCGTAGTGCCCTTAGCATGCAACCATCCGTCCTCAACATAGGTCTGGATGGGGTCTTTCATAAAATCGTGCTGGCAGTCGTTGTTCTTCTCGCATACCATATCCATATGGGCCTGCAAGATAACGCCCGGCTTGCCTTCGTAACCGGCCGTTGCCGGTTTGCGCATCACCACGTTGCCGGTGGTAGCACCCTCACACAAGGGCAGGTATTCGTAGTCGATATGGTGCGACTGAGCGAACTGAATGAGCCACTCGCACATTTTTTCCTCGTGCTTGGACGGACGAGGCACTCGATTGATCTGAGCAAAAATGTCCAATACGTTTTGAGCTTTCATGTTTTTTGTATTTTTGGGGATTATTAAGGACTTTAGAGACTTTAAGGTCTTTAGAGTCAAAACTATTAGTGTGCCACTTCGGGAGCTACGCGACGAAGCCACTCCTCGCTTGGTTTGAGGCGGTTAGGTGATTGGCTCAAACCATAAGGCGAACGAAGGAACTGCCCCTTCTCGTCCTGCTTCTTCTCCACGCCATCCAGGTACTTCACCATGAGGAAACCAAAGAGTTGGTGCCAATCAGCAACGACCGACTCAGCCTGTGTGCACGAGTAGTCACTCAGATAGTCAGCCACCTGCGATGGTTGCATACTGCTTACTTTGTTTTGTAAGATCTGGACATCTTCCTCAAATCGTTTTTCCCACTCCTGTTGACGGAAAGCAATCTCCGGATACATGCGTTCATACTTGGTGTAAGCATAGTTTGCTACGGAGTTGAATGCCCAGAAAGCGGAGGTAGCGCTATAGGTCAGCAGGTCTCCATTGTCCTCAGCAAGACAAGTCGGCACTTTGGTGTTGCATGAGAAGAAGGGGATGTAAACATTGCATGCCGCATCATCCACGCCGAACCAGAAGGTAGCGAACGGACGATCGCTATGCATCTCGCTCACATATGACCATCCGGTTTGCTGGGTTGCCGTAGGACGAGGCCAGCAATACTCGGTAGAGTCAAGATTGAAAATCAAGCCGCCATAACGCAATTTGCTATGCCATAAGCCGGCTCCTTCTCCCTGCGTAATATCGAGTGGTGTTCCTTCATACTGATCGCGCATGCATGCACGAAGATCAGCAGCCGACAGTTTGTGTGAAGGGCGAGTGTACAGCGGCATGTGCTCTTTGTTTTGGCCCATCACATATGGCAAATAGGCATCATATCCGGCGTCGAACTTACGCATAAAGCTCCACACACGTCCCTCGCATCCATAGGCGCCAACGAGGTCAAGTGGGCTATAGGCATCGGCAAACGAGAACTCGGCATCGGTGCCGGAGAAATAACCTTTCTCTCGCGCCAACGAGATGACATCACCGGACCAAAGCCACTCCATTCCCTGTTCGTCGGTCACATAGGTCACTTTCTTGTCGTTCAGCACCGCCTGCATCGACTTGTCAGCAAGGATAGGGCTGAATGTTTTGAGCTTGAGTTTTTTTACTTTTTTACCCATAGGCAGTCGCGTGATACGAGCCTGATTGGCATGTGCGCAGATGCAGTCATCCGGTATGCGGGTAGCCACCCACACAGCGCCTTTGTTGCCAACGCCCTTGCCTATCATCTCCAGCAACCACACCTCCTGTGGGTCAGCGACAGAGAAGGACTCGCCCTCGCTGTAGTAACCATACTGCGCTACGAGAGAAGTCATCCACATGAGTGCCTCGCGCGCATTGGCACTACGCTCCAATGCAATATAGATAAGGCTGCCGTAATCGATTACAGCCGTCGAGTCAGCCAGTTCTTCACGACCACCATAGGTCGTTTCACCGATAGTAACCTGCTGCTCGTTGACATTGCCTATCACCGAATAGGTGTGCGATACTTCGGGAATCTCACCCAGTGGTTTGTTGGTATCCCAGTCCACTACCATGCGCATCGCTCCGGCCTCATGGTCGGCTGCCGGCTGATAACGAAGGAAACCATAGAGGCCATACGAGTCGGCCGCATAGGTAATCATGGTTGCGCCATTGGCAGACGCATCTTTGCCTACAAGGAAATTGGTGCACGCTACCGCGCTGGCAACTGCCAACATCAGCGCTGCGAAAGAGAGAATGATTTTTTTCATTTAAAAATTATCTAATTTGACTATTTGACTATTGACTATTTAGGTGCTTTTGTGTATAAAAAGACGCCTATGCTGAGGAATATGAAGTTCGGGAGCCATACGGCCATGAATGGCGATAAGGTGCCCGAGACCGCGAACGTGGAGCTGATGGTGGAGAACAGGATATACAGGGCCGATAATGCCAATCCTATACCCAGGTTTTTCCCCATACCACCGCGCACTTTTCGACTGGACAACGTGACTGCCAACAACGTCATGATGAAGGCACCCAATGGAGAAGCCCAACGTTTATGCATCTCGGTTTCAAACGCCTTGGTGTTACCCGTGCCGCGCTCTTTCTGCTGAGCGATATAGGAACTCAATTCGGGGTTGGTCATCTCTTGTGCCTGTTCGGCCGTGACAAACAGCTCGTCGGGCACGACAGGAATGATTGTGTCGAAACGACGTCCACGATAGACATGTTCTTCCAGGCCATCAAACTCACGCAAAGTGTAGTTCTCAAAATGCCACTCAAAGAGGGAATCATATCGTATGCGCTCTGCCGTAAGTCGCATCTGCAACGACTTGCCTTCAAACAACTCGTAGGAGGAACGGTAGCCTGTGTTCGTTCGTTTTTGGAACGTCTCGATATGCAGCACCGTACCCGGAGACACCTGCATCTGCACATTGCGTGCATTCTCTGAGGTGAATTTTTCGATATACTTATCCTGAAAGGCCAGCATCTTACCCGTTGCGGGAGGAATAACATAACCGCCCAGAAGGTAGAACAGCAGGAAAAGGAAAGTGGCCGAGATGAAATAAGGTCGCATGATACGATGGAACGACACGCCCGCCGCCAGCATCGCGATGATCTCGCTATTGCCTGCCAGTTTGGAGGTAAAAAAGATACATGACACGAAGATGAACAGAGACGAGAACATGTTCATGTAGTACGGCACGAACGGCAGGTAGTAGTCCAAAATGATCTCGCGTAACGGTGCCTGATTCTCAAAGAACGCGTCCATCTTCTCCGTCAGGTCGAAGACAATGGCAATGCTAAGAATGAGTACTATCGAGAAAAAGAAAGTACCCAAAAATTTACCTATTATGTACCAATCCAGTCGTTTCAGCATAGTTACAGTCGCGATGTTATGTGTGGCATGACAGCGTCTTTCCACTGCTTGAAATCCCCCATCAGTATATGCTCACGGGCGACGCGCACCAACTCCAGATAGAAGGCCAGATTATGAACGGAGAGTATCTCGAGGCCCAGCATCTCCTCGGAATGGATGAGGTGGCGCACGTATGCACGAGAATATTCGTGATCGACGTACGATGTGCCTTGCGGATCCAGTTCAGAGAAATCGTCTTCCCATTTCTTGTTGCGCATGTTCATGACGCCCTGCCATGTAAAAATCTGTCCATTGCGACCATTGCGAGTAGGCATGACGCAGTCAAACATATCCACTCCGCGCTCGATGGCATTGAGGATATTCCATGGTGTTCCGACTCCCATCAGATAGCGTGGTTTGCCGGTAGGCAGGATATCGTTGACCACCTCTATCATCTCATACATCTGTTCCTCCGGTTCGCCTACGGCGAGTCCTCCTATGGCATAGCCATCTCGGTCCAGGTCGCGCAGTCGTTTGGCCGCCTCTTGTCGCAACTGAGGATAGACACAGCCCTGTACGATAGGGAAGAGATGTTGTCTGTAACCATAGACACCCTCGGTCGAGTCGAAGCGTTGGATACAACGGTCCAGCCAACGATGCGTTCGCTCCATGGACGTCTTGGCATACTGATAGTCAGCCGTACCCGGCGTACATTCGTCAAATGCCATCATGATGTCGGCGCCTATCTCACGCTGGATATCCATCACGTTCTCCGGGGTAAAAAAGAGTTTGCGTCCATCGATATGACTCGAGAACTCGACGCCCTCCTCACGCATCTTTCGAATGCCGGCCAACGAGAATACCTGATAGCCACCCGAGTCAGTAAGAATAGGTTTCTCCCATCCTTCAAAACGATGCAAACCGCCCGCTTTATGCAGAATCTGCGTTCCCGGACGCAGATATAAGTGGTAGGTGTTGCCCAAGATAATCTGAGCATGGATAGCCTCGTTCAAATCACGCTTGTGCACACCCTTAACGGTTCCCACCGTGCCTACAGGCATGAAGATAGGAGTCAAAATGTCACCATGATCGGTATGCACAATCCCCGCTCTGGCAGCGGAATTGGTATCTGTATTTTGCAGTGTAAAAAAATCGTATGCCATGTGTAATGGTTTTTCTTAATTCAACCTTTGCGCCTGCAAAGGTACAGTTTTTTTCTGACATACGCAAATTTATGCACAAAAAAGAAGGCCCTTCGCGTTGAAGAGCCTTCCTTTTAGTCATTTGTAAGGTCTAAAACAGGAGGTGTTTCCATCATCAGGAGTGAAGCCCTGACCGGTAGAATGTCCTATATTAGAGAAGTGCAATGATAGTCTCAGCGTCGGTGATTTCAAATGAAATCTTCTGCTCGCGTGCCAACCAACCCAAAGCAAGGTTGAGGTCAGCTTCTTTCAGTTTGGTTGCCTTTTTCAAGGCCTTAGTTGAGAGGGCACCGCCCTGCAGTGCGTTCCAGATCAAACCTGCGTTCTCACCAATTTTTGATGTAATCATAATACCTAAAATAATATAAAACAGTTACATAGATGGTTTGTCTCCATCTAATTTGCACCGCAAAGTTACAAAATATTTGCTAATTGACATAAAAACAGACGCCAAAAAATGTCCAATCTTAATAAATGGTATCTTTTTCTTAAATTTTTCACTATAAACTAATTTATAAATGAATAAATATTCAGTATAAATCCATGGCAAAATAGTCCATTTTGCTAATTCGGAATTAGCAAAATAAGAAAAAAACAAGTAAAAATTTGGAAATACAAAAAAATAGTAGTACCTTTGCACGTTTTTAGAAACTACGAAAATGAAGAAGGTATACCTACTAATTATTTTATGCGTGCTTGTGTGCGCCTGCGTGCGCAAGCCCATGCAAGTAACGAACATCAGTGGAGAGGTCCTGCTTGTGGACCAGAGTATAGACGCGATTCAAGACACAGCGTATGTTCACTATCTGGCGCCCATCAAGGCCAACATGGAGGAGCAACTGAGTGCCATATTGGGTTATGCACCCGAGGACATGGTTCGAAGTTTTCCCGAATGTAATCTGCTAAATTGGGCTTGCGATGCGCTGTATTCAATGGCCGGTTTGCACTATGTGGATACTCCGATAGATCTGGCGGTAGTCAATGCCGGTGGTTTGCGTTGCGATTGGCCCAAGGGCAATATCACCCTCCGGTCGGTATATGAGTTGATGCCATTCGACAATGAATTGGTCATTCTGACTCTGTCGGGCGAAGAGTTGCTGCTGCTGGCTCAAAACTGCGCAGACCTGGGTGGACAAGGCGTTTCGAAGCAGTTTCGCGTAAAGGGTAAATTGGGCGTAGTGGAACAGGTGTCGCTCAATGGCAAGCCTATCGACCCCAAAGCGACCTATCACGTTGCAACCAGCGATTACCTGTCAGGAGGCGCAGATGGTTTGTCCGCCCTGACCCATTTTACTCAGCGCGTACAGACCGGACAGAAAATGCGTGACCTATACATCGACTACATCAAATTAGCTACCGAAAATGGCAGCGCGGTTGCAGCCGAGGTTGATGGACGCATGCAAATAGAAATACCTCTTCACTAATTGAATCATATATCCCTTTATTACATTGTATTATGAATGATTTTTTAAAATTCTCAACCCAACACTTAGGCCTTAACTCGATGCATGTCGAGAACATTATGAACTCAGCGTATGGAAACTTCAGTCCACGCATGAGCACCGGTTATATCAACCCAAGTATTCTGGAAGAGCGTCAGTTGAACGTGACGCAAATGGACGTCTTCAGCCGACTGATGATGGACCGAATCATCTTCCTCGGTACCGAAGTAAACGACTACACAGCAAACGTTATCCAGGCTCAATTGCTCTATTTGGACAGCGTTGATTCTGACAAGGACATTTCGCTTTATTTGAACACTCCGGGCGGTTCGGTATATGCCGGCCTCGGCATTTATGACACCATGCAGTTTGTCAAGTCGGAGGTAGGTACTATCTGTACCGGTCTGGCGGCATCAATGGGCGCCGTCTTGCTGGTAGCCGGACAAGAAGGCAAACGTGCCGCCCTGCCTCATAGCCGCATCATGATACACCAGCCATTGGGCGGTGCCCAAGGACAAGCCAGCGATATGGAAATCACCGTCAATGAGATCAAAAAACTCAAGACCGAGCTGTATCAGATTCTGGCCGACCATAGTCACAATACCATCGAACGTATCGCTCAGGACTCAGACCGCGACCACTGGATGACAGCACAAGAGGCGATGGACTATGGTATGATTGATAAAGTGTTCACCAGAAAATAAATAAGGGGCAGATTGTATGGCAAGAAAAGAACCACATTGCAGTTTCTGCGGCGAGAATAAACCATTCATGCTGGAGGGGCAGAATGGCATCTTCATCTGTAGCGACTGCATCAAGTTAGGCAATAATATTGTCAGGGAGCATGAGGGAAATAACGATAAGGATAGCAATGTAACAGACCCTATCGACCTGAATAATGTCCCCAAACCCCAGGCCATCAAGGCTTTTCTGGACCAATACGTAATCGGACAGGACGAGGCTAAGCGATTCCTGTCGGTAGCGGTGTACAACCACTACAAGCGTTTGGCATCCAAACAAATGGCAAATGGCAAGAAAGATGCGATAGAAGCCGAAATTGAGAAATCCAACATCATTCTGGTAGGTAGAACCGGTACAGGTAAGACTCTTTTGGCCAAAAGCATCGCACGTATGCTGGACGTACCATTTACTATCGTGGACGCCACAGTGCTGACTCAAGCCGGATATGTGGGCGAAGATGTAGAGACGACCCTGACACGTCTGCTGCAGGAATGCAATTATGACGTAAAAAAAGCTGAGCGCGGTATCGTTTTCATTGACGAGATTGACAAGATTGCACGCAAGGGTGACAACCCCAGCATCACTCGCGACGTGAGTGGTGAGGGAGTACAACAGGCACTTCTCAAACTGCTGGAAGGCTCGGTAGTAAACGTACCACCACAAGGCGGACGCAAGCATCCGGACCAGGAGTTTATCCATGTCAACACCGAAAATAACCTCTTTATCTGCGGTGGTGCATTCGATGGTATCGAGCAGCATATCGGTAATCGTATGAACACGCAGATGGTGGGATTTGCGGCACAACAGAAAACGCA
>JAKSNQ010000054.1 GCA_024399615.1 Paludibacteraceae bacterium
TTTATGCAGCTGCTGCGGCAGCTATGGTTCTCGCTTCTTGTACTCCTAAGAACGAGCCTACCAAAACAGAAGCTAACGATGGTGCTATCGCATTCAGCGCTTACGTAGGTACACAATCTCGTGCTACTGTTAATCATCTTGCAGAAATCCAGACTGCAGGTTTTGGTGTATTCGCTTACGATCAGGGCAAGGCTGCTTATACGACCTATAGCTCTAACAGCTCTTATCCTAACTTTATGTTCAACCATATAGCTCTGAGTGGACTTACGATCCTGTCAAGTATTTTAACAACAACGAGGGTGCTAAGCATTCTTTCTTTGCATACGCTCCTTATGATCCAGCAGTAAAAGCAGTTTTCGCCTTAGGTAACGCTCCTGCTGTTCGTTACAATGCTGCAGATGACACAGACTTGCTCTACGCAGAAGCGCGCGTAGGTGTGCTTGAGCCAGACGGAGCACACCAGAGTCGAGTCAACGTCGAGCACGCTCTTTCTCAAGTTAGCATCTAGGTAGCACGTTTTGTTGATGATGTTCACTATGATGGTGCACATGACGTTGGTTCAGCACTTGATGCTAAGACAAAAATAATTGTTCGAAGTGTGAAATTTGTAGGTATGATCGCTTCACAAGGTCTTCTTAACCTTCAGGATGGCAGTTGGCTCTATGAAGCTACTGAAGAAAGTGCATATGAAATCAACGATCCTATTGAATTGACCACTGAGACAACCGCAGACCATAGCACACCAAGTCACGCGACTGTTAGGGAAGGCATGATGGTTATCCCTACACAACCATCAAAGGATGTTAAAATTCAAATCGTTTATGATGTCATCACAACAGACAACACGAACCCTGTTAATAGTTCAACCATCACTAACACTATCCTTTCTGAAGATGCATTCCCATTGGAAAAGGGTGTTGCATACAACTTCCACTTGGAATTGGGTATGACTTCTGTTAAGTTCAATGCAACTGTAACCGATTGGGATACTCCAGAAGAAGTTGATGTTGATCTTCCAAACAACCTCGCTTACACCTTGATTGGTACAACAACTTCTTTGAAGCAGCTCGCTGCCGCAAAACTCGGTGTTGCAATCAGTGCAACATCCTTTGCTTCATCTGCAGTAGGTGACATCCTTATTGACAACACCAACAAAGCATATGAGTGCACAAAGGCTGCTGTACCTCCAGCCCCTGCAGAATATAAGGCTGTATCTTATGCATACATTTACGATGCAACTAACAAGAAGCTCTATGTATACAATGGTGCAACTTACGCAGAAAATGCTGTTGACGATTCCACTCTGTCTGATCTTTCTGAGATTACATCCACTACACCTAACGGCTACTACCTGATTGGTTCTAACATCTATTGTGTAGAGCAGTAATCCACTCCTTTAGTTCTATTCTTTGGCTCGGCTTCGGCCGGGTCAATGGATGGGATTCTTTTCATAAATAGTGAATAAATAAATTTTAGTTACTCTTTTTACCTAAATTTAAATTAGAGGCCACGGTGCAAACCGTGCCGTGGTCTCTTTTTTACAAAAAGAACTGCAACAGACAGCTCACAAGCCGATCACAAGCAACTCACGAGCAGCTCACAAAAGCGTTCATCCGGTCTTGAAGAGATCTTGAAGAGATCTTGATGCAACTTTGATGCGACTTTGAAGAGATCTTGATCAGACCTAAGTCGGACTTCGTCTGGGCCTTCATACAGGCACTAAAACTGACCATCCAAAACGCACACCTGTGCGACAAAAAATATAAAAAAATGATAACCGAGTATCAACTTTCGAAGTACATCGCAGAGCATCATCCCGTCTGGGCCTGCGAGATGCCGAAAGGTTGTCCTCCTGAAGATATTTTGGTGGCAACGGAACAATCTCTCACACTATACATGGTGGAGAACAATGGCTTTTGATTATCATAATCTGAAAATGATTGCAATATGATACAACTTATCCATAAAATGACACTGGAGTTCTACGACGTGCCGCAACTCTTTGTAGCAGCAGATCGGTTGGGAGTAAACTACCTCTGCGTGCTCTACAAACAGGATACGGAGTATCATTATTTAGGCGTGCAGTTATCAGAACTCAAACTGCAGAGTTATCTGGCCGGACAATTGGACTTGCGCATGGCATACACCTCTCCTGAACAAGAAAACACTCTGTTTGAGGTGGTTGTAGCCAACAAGAAGATTCAAGTTAAGACGGCACTCACGCAGGAAGATATCACAGACGAGATGCTACCCGCACCTGGGTTTTATCATAGTCCTGCGGATGCCATCGATGCCAATGCGACAGACACGATGGAGCTAAGCATTCCCGTAGCTGATCGAGGATTCCTCGCTGACATGGCCCAACGAATGGGATGGATAGCATCCACCATCAAACAAGGCATATCCAAAGTAGCTGTACTCTAAAACTGACAATCCAAAACGCACACCTGTGCGATAAAAAAATATATAAGCAATGACTACTACACCGACAATAGGACAGATGACGATCGAGATGGATGATCCTGCGGTCTTCAACGTTATCAAGAGTTTTGTGCGGCAGCTCAAAGGTGTTACCTCTGTCAAGGTCACGCAGAAACCCAAAGCCAAGATGACTGAGGAGGAGTTCTATGCGAAGATTGATAGAGCCAGGAAAAGTGCAGAGGCAGGGCATGTGTATCGCCAAAAAGATGGGGAAAGTATTGACGAGTTCGTAGATAGACTGCTATGTACAAAATAATCATTGACGAGAACGCGCAAAAGGATCTGCTCCTGCTACAGAAACATTCTCCTCGATCGATAGCCAAACTACGCAAGCTTCTGGCAGAAATAGCAGAGCATCCTCGCACGGGAACAGGACAAGTGGAGCGACTCAAGCATTGTGCGGAAGAGACTTGGTCAAGACGTATCACGCGAGAGCATCGTATCGTTTACCAAATACACGACAACGAAATTCTGGTACTGGTTCTCTCTGTCTTCGGACATTATTGATATCCCCCTGCGGGCTAAAGAAATTATTAACAACCACATATAAAAACAAACAAACGACGAAAAAGACCATCTACATATTACTGAGCGCGATGCTGATGATAGCCTGCACCCATTCGGACGTGCAGCAGCCTGTCATTTACTCTGACATACCGATGCTGTTCGGCGCATCCGATGCATCCGAAGGCAACGGTACACAGTCGCGCGGCCTTGCACACGGCACCACTTGGACTACTACACCTGGCAGCCAAATGGCCGTTTCTGCATACCACTACGCTTCCGCCTCATCCGCAACACCACAGCGAATGCTCGTGGAAAAAACGGTGAGTTGTGCAGACGCAGGAGCAGGCCTGTACCGCTGGGATTACTCACCCGTCATCTACTGGCCTCACAGCGGCAAAATGGACTTTTATGCATACGCTCCGGCAAAAACAGACGGAGGAGGCAATCCTGTTGACGGCGAAAACACGAGCATGATTATCAGTTCATTGCGCACATCACATATCGACCATCAGGGTATGCTCATGGATTGTCATGTACCGGCCTCGGAAGTCACCACTATACACCAGATTATTCGCAATGACGGTCTTGGAAATACATTCTTCCCTAACGACGAAGACCATCAGGTCGATGCCATGTTCGCCATGCTGCGTAACCGCGATTGTGCTGAGGTTGCCATGGCCGAACGTGTCAACTTGCAGTTCGCACACGCCATGGCCAGCATAAAACTGGAACTACCTATCACGGGCACCAATAATTGGGGCACCGAACTCCCGGGAGGTGGCGACAAGACCCGCATCGTCGTATCTCTGGGACGTATCCGCACCGGCGGCACCTTGGCCGTCTGCGAACCGGCTACACCAGGCAGACCGGATTTGGTTTGGACGCTGGACGGCACCGAAGGAACATTCTACGCCACCTTCTATAACGAAGGTACAGACCCATCGGAACATGATCTGGAATCCACGTGGTTCTTCCCGCCACAGACGATACAAAACCCGACATTTGTACTGAGGGTATATACGTGGGACACGGATCATTATGAACTTTCCGAAACGCGCACTATCCAGCTTGATAGTCCTATTGAATTGGAAGCAGGCACACAATATACATATCATCTGCGAAAAAGACCATAGATATACTGCCCCCTGGAACTCTGAAACTCCTGAAACTTTGAAACTCCTGGAACTCTGAAACTCCTGAAACCCCTAAATAGAAAACCGAACATCTCTTTGAGGCGAACCAGTTACATATTGCTCATCGTGATGGCAGTCCTGACCATGGGACTGCAGACCTCGTGCATACATCGCAATCCGGTAGAGAATCCCACTACGAATGCGGACTCTATACCCATGTTGATGGGTGTATTGGGTGATCAGGCGGCTTCTTTATACGCGCAGGCGCAACACTCACGCGGCGTACTCAAGGGCGAACTGAACGCTACCGAGCCCAACGACCATGATGGAAACCAGCATTGGGGCGAGCCATGGGTTGTGGATGACCAGTTCTCCACCTATGCCTACTATTACTACAACACGATGACTATCCTCGGGCAGCAGTTCATGCACGATCAGGCAGTCGATTATGACGGCACCAACTGGACCTATTCGCCTATCAAATACTGGCCTAATCAGGGTTATCTGGACCTGTTCGCACACTACCCCAGCACCGCAATGCTCAACGAACTGCTCGCAGCACCGGTGGACCTCGACGACACCGGACTGCAAGTAGGAGACATCCCCGCGGGTCCAAGTCTGGCCCCGGCTTCCAGAGCGGCCACATTGCCTTTAGGACTATCGTCGCTCCGCTTCTGGCACGAGAACATCGCTGACACCACCATCACCTTCCGTTACTACTGTCTGCCGGCACCCATCGCAGCACCTGAGCTTCACGATATGGACAATGGTATCGAGAACGACCCACCCAACACCTCCTACACAGACGCAGAGTACCAGCCCGACCTGATGATGGCCCATCGACCTCATCTCAGCAAGCCTTCGGTACCCACTCGCGTCAATTACTCGTTCACACATGCCATGATGGGTGTGCGCTTCTGGATAAAAGGTTTGGATGGACAAGACCCCATAGATCCAGGTTCGCATTACACCAAGGTTCGTAACATGCAGGACTTCACCATCAACAGCGTCAGCTTCGGTCCTGTCTATTCGGGCGGCGAGGTGATTGCTTTCGACAATACAGACTGGACCAAATACTACAATAGTGTGACTCCGGGTCCCATCGTGCCGGATGCATCTGCCAGCGAGCAGAGCACAGCCAACAGCACCGAACCAGTCAAACTGCGTTACCTCTGGAACTTCGGCGGACGCCGCGCAGCCGGAATGCTAAGCGACATGCCTACACCTGCGTATGGCGGCTACAAGGATAAGTACGACAACCCATCGGCATGGCCTGTTAACTACGTGCGTTCAGCTATAGATCAGGCCTACCCCATCACCACCACTGTGGACACCTACACGCAGACATGCTACGGCGGACTGCGAAGCCGATTCCCTTGGGATAACGAGAAGACCGACGAGCAGAACTGGACCGCAGGTAATTATCCGCATACCAAGACAGATACATGGTGGAACTGTAAAGAATCCTTCCCTCTGATGCCAACTCTGGACGGCAGTAGCGCAGACCACATGGCGTTTATCATTCCGCCGCAGTTCTTCGCGCCAACGGTGCCATATATACGCGTCACCTTCACCATGCGAGACGAGGACGGCAGCACGCTTACCCATACATTGGAGGCCCGCATTCCTATGGACCCGCACGACGAATGGTGGGATGCCACCCGAGGCATGCTGCGCGTAGAGGACGGACAAGTGCTGGATATCTATTTCACGTTCGTGATAGATGGTGATGACTACTTCCAGTTCCTGGTAGATGCCGTTGTTGATCCGTTCGTCTATGGAGGCGGTGGCGGTGTCGAATGGGGAGACTGGTAAGCCCCACTCAGTCCCCCTGCTTAGGGGGCTGACTAGAAAACCTAGAGAGTCTAGAATATCTAGAATATCTAGAAAACCTGGGAAATCCAGAAAACCTGGAAAATGCGGAATGACCAGACTAAACAGAGAAACAGAACAGATGAGTAACAAGATACGATATAGCAAATGGTTGATGATGCTGGTGATGATACTGGTAGCATCGGCTTGCCGTATTATTCGCGAAGAACCCATCCAGCACGACCCTGAAGAGATTTACTTCTCTGCACGTGTTGGTTGGAAGAGCGGTCGCTTCAGCGTGACTACTCGCTCCATGGATAATTTCTATCGTCAGTTGCCTACAGGCGCCAGCATCGGCGACCCGGCACAATTCCCTCTGCGTCTGTATCCACGTAACCTGATGGTTGAGTTGGAGGGTACTGCTGCAGGTACCGATGGCCGCGATGCCACACTCTTTATCGGCAAGACAACCGAGGGTGCCGGAATGGTTACCCCATCTCCTGTCCGTCGCCGAGTTGCCGCTGTCGATGGCGACGGCACACAAACCACCGACCATAGCAACGAAACACCTATCGGATGGAACGGCGTACAGACGGAAGGGGCTACGACCGGCCCAAGCCCGGTATATATCAGCGACTTGTTTATGTGGACAGATAACGGTTATGCCCGCTATGAAAACGCCTATACCGGTGCTATCTACGATAACCAAGGCAACGAGATTAAAGTCGAGGTAGAGGATGCCACGAATGGTATCTTCAAGATAACAGATACAACGGGGGCCGTTATTCGCCGAGTAACCTATACCGGTGCAACCTACGAAGAAAATACAACGGAGAATCCCGACCAACCCGGAGAATCTACGGATAATCCTAATCAGCCAACCGACAGTACTCAGGTTGACCACAGCAACGAGACGCCTATCGGATGGAATGGGGTACGAACTGAAGGTGCTACTTTCATCCCCAGCCCGGTATATGTCAGCGACTTGTATATGCGGACTGCAACCGGTGGTTTTACGCGCACCAACTATACCGATGCAATCTACGACGATAATGGCAACGAGATTAAGGTTGTGCTAAAGGACAACGATAAGGAAATCTTTGAGATAATCGATCAGAAAACGGGCAAAGTGCTGCGCCAAGTGAACTATTTTGGTCAGACCTACGATAATCCTGTCATTCCATCTGAACAGGACTGGACGTATGACCCAACAGATAGCACGTTCACCCGCCCCGAAACCTATCCAACCGGTCAATATCCGAAAGATATGGATAAAACAGATCCGGACTCTGTGTATGACGACCCGGATGGTGACCTGAAGAAAGAGTTCGAAGATACCTATGTCAATCCGTTCTATGACATGCCGTACGACAATCATGGTGATCCGATCAACTACAATCCTCACCCTAATGTGCCAGATGAAACACCTATCGAAATCATACCGGACAACGATGGACCTGAAGGATTTATCGACTACCACCATTACAATGGCTACGAGGAAAAACCACCCTACAAGAAGTCGGAGATTCAGGCAATGGACGAGATCAAAGTCAACTGGCCATGGACTGCCAACGGCGCTTGGAAACACGAGGATATACCGAGTTTTGCTGTCCACGACTATATGTTCGACTCCATCAGCAGCGCAGAACTGCCCAGCCGTATCGATGGTCACCACGTCGAGCTTCAGATGCAGCACGCTTGTGCCATCCTACGCGTATGGTTCGCTGTAGATGCTCGCTACGATCAGGTGCGCAAAGTGGTACTGCGCAACGTACAAATCAAAGTGGAAGGTGCGGCTCCGGTAGATGCTTTCGTACAAAACGAGTCATATCCCGTGGACAACTGGAAAGCCGGATTTGTGGTGCCGGTTCGCTCAGCTACTCCTGGTGACTACACCAAGCACGCCGTCTATTCGTGCTGCTTCTTCAAGCCGAGCCACAAAGCCACTGGAACTGCTTACACCGATGACTACACCGCCGAATTCAAACGCATTGCAGCCAACACCAACTTGACAATGATCTGTACCTACGACGTGTATGACAAAGACCTGCCGGTGGGCAATCCGGTGCAATTGGCAGGAGATCAGCACGAGCACCTTAACCGTGAGGGCGTACGAGCAGTCAACACATTCACGCTGGGCCAACTGGGTGCTATCGAAGCCAACATGACAGCAGGTCACTACTACGACCTCTTCATCACCATCAACCCCGAGTACCTCTATGTGCTGGGCGAACATGACAACAAACATCTGACAATAGAATGATACGACATACGCTACATATCCTGCATTCTCTGAGCACCTCGCTGCGACTCGGTTTCGCTGTCGCTGTGCTGGGCCTGCTGTGTGGTTGCCAGATAGAGCCTCCTACGGCAGAACTGCCTACCCATCAGGAGCCGGTCTCCGAGACGGAAGAGGAATGGGAAGCACGTCCTACGACCGAGTTGAGCTTTACCGCCGGACTGGCAGCGCCGGCAATAGCGTCACGTGTAGACTACGAGGACGATACGCACAACGGTCTGCACCTGAGCTGGCAAGCAGACGAGACATTGGGAGTGTATATCCGCCGTGCCGATGGCAGCATACGCCATGCGGGCGTCATTCAGGGCAGCGGAACGGCAGGCGACGCGACGCGCGATTTCCACGGAGAAGTGAAGCAGAAGCGCAGCACCGAGACATATCTGTACCTCTACCCCAACATGGGCTCGGTTCAGGAGATGCAACTGGTGCGCCAACAGGGCTATATATGCGACGAGACCAATCGTGAGTACGGCCTGCAGCACCTGCGCAGCTACATGCCTTTGGTTTGGAAAGATGGAAATAAGACCTGCCAAAAACAGGGTTATGTCATTTGTCTGAAGATGACTTTTGGCGAAAATCCAGGAGCCATTCGCCAAGTCAACCTGCGCACTATGGATATGGGCGACGAGGGCACCATGCACGACAATATCTTCCCACAAAGTTATCAGGTGGCTAACATGTACGCCTCTGTCAATCAGTCACTTGAGTCCAAGACACCGAGCCTCGGCCTCAGCGCAAACCTGACCAACCAGCTCAGCCTCATCGTCGAGAGCATTGGCGGAAAGAACTTGGCCAAGAACAACGGCGATGGCACCTACTACGCCGAAGCGTATCTGGTTTCCGGTGCAGTAGAGAACCTGGACGTTTTCCGCACCAAGTACCGCGTGGAGGTCATCGCACAGAACGGCACTTTCCATTCCGAATATCGCTCGTTACCTGGGCAAGAGAGCGCCACTGCCTCTACCGGCCTCAGCATGCTGACCAACAACCAGATGTACACGCTCACGGCACCCATGAGCAAAGGCGCAACACCTACCATCATCAGCAACACGTATCACGTCTATTCGCTCCTGGGCATGTGGAACAACTTCGGCAAATCATACGACCCCGATGGACTGATTGTTTACGCAGGTGGAGACGCAGCGTTACCAGCCACAGGATTGCCAACCCAACTGGCAACCAACAAAGGTGCTATCATCACTCGATATAAGGACAATGGCGACGGCACACCAACGTTCTTGGGACCCGTTTCCGGCAGCCTCTATGCCACCAATGCGGCAGCCATTAGTGACACTAAGCAAAGCAATGTGACTATCAACAACATAGATATAACTGCAGAGACCGAGGTGTTTGTGACGTTTATCTCGGAATATGGATGGAACGAAAACCTGCTGGGTTACTATCACTACCCAACAGCTGGACCTACCCCCACATCGCTATCGGCACGCAAAACACTCTTGTTTCCTAACGTATCCAAGCCCAACCATCAACCATTCAACCTGGGGGGTAGCGGATCGGGTAGCAATACAACACCGGCCAACATCGGCACACCGGAGCAAGCACCTCTGCGTGAATATGAGACGGTCAAACTGCTCTATACCAATCCAACGACCGGTATTACCAGCAGTCATTTCCCTGCTGGTACGACCATCGGATTCATGATGATGATCGATACCGAGGCCAATGAAAACTCACCCAAGAGCGGTTATGACCTCCTGAAGTGGAGCCAATGGAAACTATTTACCAACACCGCGTGGAATGCTGAGAACAGCGGTTGGTCAACCGGTTATGCAAACGACAATTTCTTTGCCAGTGGGGATGTAGGTAGTGATGCGAGCGGGACGCTAATCCCCGGTCTCGCCATCTACGGTGTAAAAGACAATGCTACAAATACAGCGAACACGGCATATGGCGCCATGATCTTCATGGTCAGCACATCTGAGCCGAGCGCGATGCATACACATAACAAGGCCTACTTCAATATAGGTACAGGTGCAACCGTCATCGCCCACCCATAATCCTTCTACAAGTTCAATAACCTAAGAGAATAGAGAGAAGTCAAAAAAACAGACATAGAGAGGACAACCCAATGGTAAACGAGATGCCTAACATATCAACAGAAGAACAACAGTTCGAGGTGGTTCGCGGAATCATCGACCTCCATCGTGGCAGAGTAGCCAAGGCGGTCAACGAAGAAGCGCTCCTCATCTATTGGCATGTAGGCTGCTATATATCCCACAAGCTAAAGACTAACGAGTGGGGAGCACAGGTCGTGACAAAACTTGCAGAATATCTCGCCGTGAAAGACCCGACTCTCAAGGGCTACCGCCGCAGGAATTTGTATAACATGGTGTTGTTCTACGAGGCATACTCGTCGCCTGAGTTCCAGGCCCTATTGCAGAGAATAGGACAGACTGAAGTCATCGCCCTGCCTACTGAACGTCAAAAGGTGCTGTCCACAATTGTGCAGAACGATTCTGCACAAATAGAGAATACCATTATGCAGATTGTGCAGAACGATTCTGCACAAATGCCCCAAATTCTTTCGCTGACCATTATCTCAAATCATCTTGAAATTCTCAGCAGGAAGAAAAACCCCGAAGAAAGACTCTTCTACATACTTTATACCTATCGTGAGAGGCTTAAATACAAAGAATTGTGCAGATGCATAGACCGAGATGTAAAAACGAGCAAACGAGAACCCTTCGATAGGAATCCTTCTATGCAGCGAAGCCGACTCCTTTCAAGTAGAATACGCACTAAGCCGTTCAATGAGTCCAACAATGATAGCAGAATACAAAAGACACCTTATTCCCAAGGAAGTCCTGCAAACACAGATGGAAGAATTTGCCAGAATCGCGTTAAAAAAGTAAATAAAACATATTACATACCAATTTGACCAATCTTAATACTTATATATATCGAATAGTGATGCCCATTGCTTTCATCTTCACAATGGGAGTGGGAAGTGCGTGGGCACAAACACATACCGAAACCTACGATTACGATGGTGATGGCGTGCTTGAGACCTATAATGTGGTGTATCTTAAGTTAAACGGTGCTACAGGACAGAATAATGGTAACACCCGCAATGATGCTGTAGGTACATGGGCTACTGCCTATAAGAAACTCCCAGCCTACACTGGCACTACCGATGCCGATCGCGATGTGGCATGGGATAAGAACATTATTGTGGTGTGCGATATACAGACTAATTGGAGTCTCTTTATCGATGAAAATATCGCAAAAGGTAATGGAACAAAAGGCATCCCTGCCACCATTACCGGAGTCTGGCCGTGGACAGCAGCAAATACCACAGCTGCCAATGTAAAGGCAGGCGGTGGGGTTTATCTCAATTCATCTGCTCATAGCACTACTCTCACCAGTGGCACAACCCGAATCGGAGCAGACACGAAGTTTAAATATATCCGTTTTTGTGGTCAAAACAGTTTCTTATCTATGTATCTGCATGACTGCATGTTTGATGTGGGATGCGTAATGGATGATATAAATACAGATTTAACCACAGCTAATGGTGCGATTG
>JAKSNQ010000055.1 GCA_024399615.1 Paludibacteraceae bacterium
GACAATTAACAATTAACAATTAACAATTAACATGCGTTGTATATGACTATTTGACGGGCAAAGCCCTAATTTACTATTTGACTATTAAAACGGGCAAAGCCGGAATTTATTTCCAAACAGATTCAAAGCGACGTGTACGGAATGAGATTACCGGACCGCTACGCAGAATCTGGTGGTAGATACGATCAGGAAAGCAGAGAACCGTTGTGGCTGAGGTACCATCCTCCGAAAAAATCTCCATACTGCTCTGGTCAATAATGAAGCGCAGAGTCACCACTGACTCAGAGCCATATAGTTTTGCTTGGATATTTTGCGCAAAATTATTGGGGCTGACACCAGAGCCGGACGAGCGTAGGACAGAAAGCGTACGGCTCGAGGACAGGTAGTTCACCACGATGCGCTGCATATCACTTGTCCGGAAAGTCAGCCTGACATTCTCATCTGCAGGGAAGGAAATCTCAGCTTCATAGGCAGCGGGATTGCCCATAGTAGCCAGCGTGTCACCCTTGACTGGCCACTCGCGCCATTCCCCAGCCAGAGCCTCCATTTCGGCTACCGGCAACGAACTGATCAACTTCTGACCGTCTTTCTCCACCAAACAGAGTTCTCGTGGAAGCGTCATGGCAGAGCACCATGGCTTGCATGGAACCAGACCGGCATAGTCCCAATTGCTCATCCAGGCAATCATCACCTTTCGGTCGTCCGGAGTATTGGACCACGTGACACCCGCATAGCAGTCGGGGCCGAAGTCGAGCCAGAGTGGATAGCGGTTGTCGGGACTAACCGTGAAATGTGCGCCGTCCCAGTGGCCGAACAGATACATCATGCCACTGCCCTGTACCGGTCCTCCCGGGTTCATGCTGACGATCATCACCCATTCGCCTCTGCTTGGATCATCGCGATAAGGGAGATAAACCAAATCGGGGCACTCCCATTGGAAAGAGGGGCGCCCGGGAATAAGGCAATTCACCGAGTCGCTCAGTGTCCAACTCTTCATATCTTGGCTTATCCATATCTCAGCGCCCATATGCCATCCGTGAGCCAACGTCATAACATACTGATCGTGCTCGGAATCGTAGAAGACCTTCGGATCGCGGCAGTTATCGTCGTGGAGTGGGTTGGGTATAATCGGGTTATGAATGCCCTCTCGACTCCAGGTCAGACCATCCAGCGAATAGGCCATCGACTGCTGTTGCCCCCCATTGCCGGCAGATGTGTAGTAGGAGATAATCGCATTTTGCCCGAAGCCGGCACGATTGTCGAAATCTACTACCGAACTGCCGGAGAAGATATCCCCCAAGCCATCGCGAACGAGCGCGACAGGCTGCTCCGTCCAGTGGACGAGATCGGTACTGGTGCTATGCCCCCACGACATATTGCCCCATCCGTTGCCGGAAGGGTTATACTGGTAGCACAGGTGCCATAGGCCATCGCGCCAAACCAGTCCATTGGGATCGTTGATCCAGTTCTTGGCCGGCGTAAAATGTATCTGCGGACGATATTTCTCGTGTCTGTTCGACTCAAATAGGCTCATATCCTCGAGATAGAAGGAGTCAATGGCCTGAATCGGTGGATTGGGTTCCTCCGGAGTCAACGTATCCTTGGGCTGGGTTGGGATGGTATCCTGTGGTGTAGGAGTAACAGGAGTATCCGGCTCATGTTTGGGTGAGCAGGATACTCCGATTAGCATAACCATCACTGTCGCAACAAACGATAGTTTCTTCATGAATAGCTCCTCTTTAGAACAGCCCTGTATTATTTACTCATCAGGTAGTTCACAGCATTCTCGACCAGTTTGTCGATAACGTCCTGGTGAGCATTTTGACTACGAGTAATATCCTTCGAACCATCAGGTTTATTCTGAGCGATCTCGAATCCACCATTCCCGACAACGAGAACAGTACCTTCCCAGCTGTTACCATCGAACATGGGGTTGGGATTCTCAGCAGGTCCGGCCTCCCAAACGAGAAGTTGGCTGATCCACTGGCACTGGTCACCATCCCACGTACCGAGCGGTGTCACACCAAACTCCTTGACGAGTTTGTCGTAACAAGCCTGGGTATTGTTAGGCTCACCGGTCCACCAACCTGGACGGTCAAACCAGCCGCAGTTGTGGTCTTCCTTCCAACCTGCACCAATGGCCGGTCCGATGGCAACTATTCGTCCTTCCCAACCGCTTCTGGTTGGGATACCGCGGAACAATGGGTGATTGTTATGATCCACTCTGAACTGGTCGGTGCTGTGTGATACGCCAAAAGTCCATCCGTCGCCGTTGAAGCCTCCGACTCCATCACCGCTGATACGACCTTCCCACTTGTCCGTCAGTCCGAGTTCCGATGCCGGAATACGACCTATCCAGCCTATATACGGACAGGCATGACTCCACAGGCAGAGATTACCGCCGTTTTTCACCCAGTTACCGATTGCAGGAGCCGCCAGTTTGGCGCACTCTTCCCAGTTGTCCCAAACATCGCCGAATCCGGTTTCCTTGTCGCGTACGAAAAATCCCATACGAAGCGGCGTCAACAAATCAGGGTTCTCTGCGATATCGCCAAGGTAGAGATACTGCATCTTTGGGAATTTCTCTTGTAGAAGCAACCACGCTGCCTGCTCGTCATCATCGCCATTGGCCATCAGGTCGGCAACCGTAGGATAGAGCGAGAAAAAGGCATTTTTGGTCTTACCTATCAGCATGCTGGCCTCAACGGGGAGAGACAAACCTTCAGCATTTTTACCCTGAACTATAGCCTCCCATTTCTGGCCGTATTCAGCCGGGAACTCGAAGCGGGTCTCTTCAACCACCTTATTATCCATCATGGTCTCCTTGTGCTCTCCCTTCTTGTCATAAACATTGATGGTAAGCAGGTAGCTGTCTGCTGTAGCAACAGGAGACCAGCGGATAACAGCAGTATTGGTGACGGGAGTTGCCTTATCGTCCTCGATCTGCTCAACAGTCAGATCCTGCACTTTACCTGCACCACCACGGGTGTAAGTAAAAACGGTTCCGAGCGACATAGCGCCGTCCAGCATATCTTTCTTGGTGCAGTACTTGAACACGACTTCGTACTCCTGCTGGGTCTCGGTGCTTTCGATAACGAACTTGTTCTTGTGCTCCGTATCGGGAGTCATCTTCTCGCGCTGCGAGCCATCCACATAGTAGGCATAGCAGAGATAGAGTGTGCTGTCCTTAGGCGTTTCCCAAGAGATGCTGTAGCTGTTTCCCACGGTTTCTACATGGAAGAGAGAACGATCAGGAGCCGGGATCTGCATGGGCTGAACGTTATACTTATTTTTCTGGCAGGCAACCATCAGTAAGGCAGCGGCCAGGATAAATACATTATATATTATCTTTTTCATACAATTCACAAATTATAGAATTTCCAAATTGATTAATAGCCCTTGTTCTGGGTATACAGCCCGGGAACGTACAACATCTGATTGCTTGGAACAGGCCAGTACTCGTTCTTACCGGAGTTGAAGAATGCCTCGCGCTGGTAGTACTCAGCGTATGCCTGCTGGTGCTCTTCCAGTTCGTTATCATCGTTCAACGCCTCATAGGTATAGACAGGCGTCTCCTTGAAGAAGTTGTTCAGCGTAGTAGAGCACATACCCCAACGACGCAAGTCAAAGAAACGATGTCCTTCCATAGCGAGCTCCAGACGACGCTCATTCCGCAGCGCCTTGCGAGCCTCTTCCTGCGAGAGTGTACCATAAGTAGCCAAAGACCCTACCTGAGCCGATGCATAGCCAATATGCTTATTCACAGAAGCATTGGCACGCTCTCGAACGAGGTTGATGAGTTTGATGCCCTCAGCTGTTTCCCCCTTCTCGATATTTGCCTCAGCAGCTATCAGAAGCACCTCTGCATAGCGGATAACATAGTCGTTTTGAGCAAATGCCTGCCAGGTGTCCTCCACCCAGATGTCACCCTTAGAACGCTGGGTTACTTCTTTCATAGAGCAGTAGAATCCGAAGTCGGAAGGCGTACGTGAGTTGGTCCATTGCAGGGTCCACTCCTCCTCATACTTATATGGATAAGTAGGCATGCCTACGGTGTGGAACAAACGTGGATCGTACTTATACGTAGTAATCTCCCCTTTTCTGAGAATCTCGTTATAGTCTCCCTGTGCAGGATCGAGGGGCAGGCCGTTGTTATCCAAACGGAAAGCGTTGACAAGGTTCTGAGTAGGCTTGTGGAAGTCCCATCCCTTCGACCAAATTCCCCAAACGCCGTTCAAGGTGTTTGACCAGTTAGCGCGGCCAACGTTGGTGTTGTCAATATTGTTAAGCGAGTGCTGTACCGCAAAGACACTCTCCTTCGAGTTGCGATATTCAGGCAGGAAAACGTCACCATAGTCCTCCAGCATGCCATAGTGCGAACTATATACAAGGTCCTTGGTATAAGCAATCACCGAGTCGAGATAATTCTTGTTAATCTCCACATTAGGATAGTTGGTGGCCTCGTAGCCGTCGCCATACGCGATATCAAGGTAGCACTTCGCCACATAAGCAGCAGCAGCGTCCTTATGAGCAAGGGTGGTCATACCCGGATCTTTTGCCGGCAGATGACGATAGCCAAACTTGAAGTCGTCAATCACCTTAAGCATCAGCTGCTCGTGGGTGAACTCGGTGTTGCTGATGGTCTCGTGCATATTATTCTTAGCGGCCTCTGTCCCAATCCACGGCACCTGGTAGAACACAGAGATGAGCTTATAATAGAAGTGTGCACGGAGGAAGAGTGCCTCTGCTTTCATTTGCTCCTTACGCACAGGATCCAGATTCGTAGCCGACTCTATGGCATCCAACGCGCGATTACAACGCGAGATAGCAAAGAACAAGCGATACCAAAGCGCATCCAGATGGCCATGGGAGGCATTGACTGTGAAGACCTCAATAGAGTGATACTGTGTGTCTCCCAATCCGCCACCACCCATCATGCAGTCGTCGGATGTCATATCTCCATAAGGCCAGAGGTTGAATGGCCACTCGAACCAATCGTTGCCCAACATAGCATAGGCAGCGTTCAAGACTTTATCAGGCTCGGAATAAGCCGTCTCCTGATCCAGGATACCCTGCGGTTTCACATCCAGATAATCGTCGCAGGACGCCAAGCTGAGCGTAAGCAGCAAGGCAGGAAATATTTTATATAGCTTTTTCATTTTTTTCAAGATTTAGAAACCAAATTGCATGCCGAAGCTGAAAGAAGTAGGCAGAGGATAAGCATAGCCTCCGTTTTCAGGATCGGTACAGGTGAGCGACTTTGACTTGATCGTAGCGATGTTGTCCGCAGCAAAGTAAAGACGAGCGTGCTCCATGTGCATCTTCTCCAGTTCCTTCTTCTGGAAAGAATAGCCGAGCTGCAGTTTACGGAGTTTAGCATAGGAGCCATTCTCTACATAGTAGGAGGAAGCCGCCTTACCGCTATCATCATTACCTGTTGTCAGAGCAGGAATGGTAGACGTAGTGTTGGCAAGAGTCCAAGCATCAAGGCATCGAGCGCCCTTGCTTGATCCGGGGTCGGTAGTAGACCAGAAGTCGGTTTGGAACTTCTGATCGTTCCATACCTGCACGCCAGCAACGCCCTGCCAGAACATCGTGAACTCGAGGCCCTTGTAGCCAAGTTCGAAGTTCAAGCCCCAGCTTGCTTTTGGCTCTGGACTGAAAATCCACGTCTGGTCCTTCTCGTCGATACGACCATCACCGTTCAAATCCACGAATTTCAGACCACCCAAACGAGCTGTATTCTGTCCGCTGGCCAATACCTCTTCCTGTGTTTGGAACAGACCATCAGCAACATATCCGATGCGGCTGCCCCAAGGCTGCCCACTGGTCACATAGTCTTCGTCCACAGTGTGGGTATAGGAGTTCTTTTGCGCCTCGGGCAAATAGGTTACGCGAGAGCGATAGAAATCGAGATTACCCATGATGTCGATGCTAACGCCGGAGTGAGTAAGCTTGCGGTAGCCCAGCACGAACTCCATACCGCGAATACGCTGCGATGGTCCATTGGTCCAACGAGCATCCACGCCCTCACCAACAGCGCCGAGACCGGCGCAACGAACGAGCATGTCTTTCACATCCTTCTGATACCAGTCGATGGTTCCGTACAAGCTATTGTGCAGGAAAGCGAAGTCGATACCGGCATTACCCTGGTAGGTGCTCTCCCACTTGAGGTTTGGATTGGCCGGTTGAGTGGCGATATAGCCACCCTGGAATACTCCGGGAGCGACCTCGTAAGCAGTAGCGGTCTCACGGTTTGGACCATAGTTTTCAGCATAAATACCAAAGCGCGCGGTGTTCCAAATATCCTGATTACCATTGATACCCCAGCTACCACGGAACTTGAAGTCGTCCAACCAGTTCAGTTCAAGGTCACGTGACAAGCGATAACCGAGCTGAGCGGAAGGGAAATGGCCGAACTTGTTGTTCTCACCAAAGCGACTTGAGCCGTCGTGACGAATCGTAAAGCTGGCCAGGATGCGGTCGTCCCAGTTGTAGTCAACCTTCTCGAAGAAAGAAACCAAACGAGAGGCCTCTCCCTTACCAGTAACAAACATCTTGCCGGTACCGGAATCAAGCCACATGTAGTCGTAGTTTTCTACGGAGTAATCTTCGCGCTTCCCCCAGTGCTGGTCGTACTGGTCTCCATGAAGTTCCAAACCTACGAGACCGGTGAGGTGGTGCGTCTGCTCCTTGCCCAAATCGCAGCTATACTGTGCCGTGTTTGACCAAGTATATGCGAAGCTGTTTCTTGACTCCTGAGTCGCATAGGTGTCCAAGCTGTGGAGGACATCCGAATCCCATGATTTCTTGATCATACGCAGGCGGAAGTTCTCATATTCGACACCGATGTTCGAGCGGATAAGCAGGCCTTTGACAGGGGTTATGTTTACGAAAGCATTACCGAAGATACGCCATCTCTTGCCCATATTATCCTTATTATAATAGAGTTCTCGCATCGGGTTCTGACGGTCAGACATACCACAGACAGGGCCACCAAACTGAGGCGCCTTGCCGTTGCTTCCATCGCGCCATGCTCCGGTCTCGGTATCTATCTCATATACAGGGATGATACTTGCAATCTTGAGTGCATTCTCCATCGGATAGCAGTTCACGTCGTTTGAGTAACTGAAGCTGACATTCTCGCCAACGGTAAGCCACTTGGCGATGTTGAACGACGTGTTCACGCGTGCGGTGAGGTTCTCATACTCGGTATGCTTGAGGATACCGTCAGCCTTCTTGTAAGCAAAACTGAAAAGCTGGCTGGACTTGTCGTTGGCACGACTGATAGAGAGATCATAGCTCTGAGTCAGACCGGTACGGCTGATTTCGTCAAGCCAATTGGTGTTGGAGAAAGGCATGGTCTGCTTGTCGTTGATGTACTTGCCGCCACCGAAAGCACCGGCTGCCACATAGTCCTCGAAAGCTCCCGTAGCAGGGTTATACACATGGATGGGGAAGCCTCCATCAATAGCACTACCTACAGGATAGAGCCCCACGCCATAGTTGCGAGCGTAGGTGTGGATGTCCTTACCATCGTTGAGTGCAGCCTGCACCATAGCGGTAGCATAGCCCGGCGTATCGAGCAACTTCATCTTGCTCTGGCCGCTATAAATCTGAGCGGTCAAGCCAATATTGAGATCGACATTGATCTTATCATTTTTCTTACCCTTCTTGGTGGTGATGACAATGACACCATTCGCCGCACGGCTACCATAGATAGAAGCCGATGCAGCATCCTTGAGCACCTGCATGGACTCGATATCCGAAGGGTTGAGCGAGTTAAGCCCTGTGAGCGTAGGCACACCATCGATGACATAAAGAGGCGAGCTGGTGGAGTTGCTGATCTTTCCACCACCACGTATGGTGATACTGGCAGACTCAGCGGGTGAGCCGGAAGGTCGGATGGTCACACCGGCGATCTTACCCTGCAGACCGGCAACAGGGTCGGTCTGGTTAATATTCTTGGACAGGTCGTCAGTAGCCACAACACTGACCGCACCGGTCATGTCCGCTTTACGCTGTACCTGATAACCGGTTATGACTACCTCCTCTAACACTTCTGCATCCTCAGCGAGCAAGATGTTCACTTGGGGAGCGGCCAAGATGGTTTGGGAAGAGTAGCCTACATAACTCACTTCGAGTTCAGCTCCGTCCTTGACAGTCAGTACGAAGTTACCGTCGAAGTCTGTAATAGTACCATTGGTGGTACCTTTTTCCAATACACTGGCTCCGATGACGGGCTCTCCCAGAGCCTTGTCGGTCACATTACCATTGACGGTAATGTCGGCCCAAGCAGGCCCAGCCAAGAGCAGCAAAACGAGCCCCATGAAAAAGACTTTTACTTGTTTCATAATTTATATTATTAATACGTGTTTATTATGCTTTTACGCTTTCCGGCAACACCGGCATTGCCCCATTTTGGGTGCAGACATAGGCGCTGACATTTACCGCGGTCAGGTGTGCCTCCCGTATGCTCTTACCCGCCAAGATCTGTGCGACAAACGAGGCAGTAAATGAGTCACCGGCCCCGACCGTATCTGCCACGTCCACCTCTGGTGTGGTCAGCCAACTCTTCTCATCAGCAGAGAAAACATAGCTACCAATAGCCCCGCAGGTCAGAATCAACATCTTCAAGTCGTATCGCGCGATCAACTCACGGCATATCTCAGTAGTCCTCTGCTCGTCCTCAGCAATCAAGTGACCGGGCGTTGTCGAGATACCGAGCAACATAGGAGCAACCACATCAAGTTCCTCATCATTGATTTTGAGCACGTTGCATAGTTTCAGCGAGTCATTGATTACCTCGGCCGTGTACCACTGCTGACGCAGATTGATATCAAACACCCGCAGCGCCTCTTTAGGAGTAGTCTGCAGGAATCGCTGTATAGTCTTGCGACTTCCCTCCGTACGTTGTGCCAGCGACCCAAAGCAAACCGCCTTGGTCTCTTGAGCAATAGCATTCATCTCATCGGTGTAAGGGATATTGTCCCAAGCCACTCCTAAGCAGATTTCATACTGTGGGATACCATGCTGATCGAGCGTAACCTGTACCGTCCCCGTAGGTTGCTCTACCAATGGTAGCACGTGGCGCAGATTCACCTTGTTGAAAGTCTCCACGATCTCTTTGCCCAATTCGTCATCTCCGATTGCCGAAATGGCAATACTCTCATGCCCAAATTGTGCGGTATGGTATGCGAAATTGGCAGGTGCGCCACCCAGTTTACGTCCTTCGGGCAGGCAATCAAACAAAGCCTCACCCAATCCTACTACATATTTCATGGTTGTTAAGTTGTTATTAATAATCGGCCAATCGATTATCGATTGAACGTCAAATTATTTGTTAATCTTAAATGTGAATCCAGTCAGATAGATAGCGCCAACAGCCATCACCATCACTGCCCCGAGTGTACCGCCAACAGCCGTCGTAGCCCATCCCATGCACAAAGGGAAAATGGTACCGCCAAACAGTCCCATGATCATCAATCCGCTCACCTCGTTCTGTTTCTGAGGCATCGCCTTGAGCGCCTCTGCAAACGTGATTCCAAAGATATTCGAGTTGCCATATCCAACCAAAGCAATACCGAGATAGAGGAGCGCCTGTGTCTGTCCCACAGCCATCAAGATCATCGAGAGCACGATCATGCAAGCCGAGATAGCGAAGAAGGACTTCGCGGACATCTTCTGGAGGATAAAGCTACCGGTAAAGCAACCCAATGTACGGAAGATAAAGTACAGCGAGGTAGCAAAAGCGGCCTCATCGAGCGACCATCCAAGACGGTCAACGAGCAGTTTAGGTGCCGTTGTGTTCGTTCCCACATCAATACCTACGTGGCACATGATGCTGATAAAGCACAAAAGAACGAATGGGTTAGCCAGCAACTTGAAGCAATCGATAAAGCCGTTGGCTTTCCCCTCGATAGGCTCCTCGTGTATAGAAGTGCCCCACAAGAGCAATGTAGCCAGCACTCCAATCACGCCATAGATGACGAAGATGATACGCCAATCCAAGCCAAATGAAGGAATAGCAGCCGTAGCGCCCCAGGTCATGATGATAGGAGCCATAAACGATGCGATCGCCTTTACGAACTGACCAAATGTCAGCGTACTGGCCAACTTATCCCCCTTGATAATATTGGTTACCAATGGGTTGAGCGAAGTTTGCATAATAGCATTACCGATACCCAACAGCGAGAAAGCCGCCAACATCAGATAGTAACCGTTGCCAAAGATAGGCAACAGCAGAGCGAGTAGCGTCACTACCAGCGACACCAATACCGTATTCTTTCGGCCAATCTTATTCATCAATGCCGATGTAGGCACGGAGAAAATCAGGAACCAGAAGAATACCAAAGAAGGGATGAAGTAGGTCTCAGCCTCGGTCAGCGCCAAATCAGCCTGCACCCGGTTGCTGGCAGCACCTACCAGATCCACGAAGCCCATCGTAAAGAACGTGAGCATCACCACTAAAAACGATTTGTTCTTCATGATATTAATTGTAAAAT
>JAKSNQ010000056.1 GCA_024399615.1 Paludibacteraceae bacterium
GGGAATGTTGTTGCATGTTGCACGTTAATTCGTCCAAAAGATAAGAAACAGACTGCGCAAACGAAGCATAGTTGGGACAAGTATCACCCAATCCAACTTCCGCTTTTTTCATGGCAGCATTGGTCGAATGTTCGCCCAACGAGAATTCTATCACATTATTGTCAGCAAGAGAATGGCAGATATTCAAAAGCGTATCTGTCAGGTCATTATTGCGAGTAGAATCATTTTGAATGGTCCTATTCAGTAAGTTATGCAATATTTGCGATAAAGATTGTTTCATTTAATTCTTTTGCTCCTTTTTATGTCTGGCGCGGACTACTTCTTGCTCCGTTTTACGTCGGCAAAGAGGACGCCCTCCTTGTTTTCGGTCCTGGAGGTGGGGACTATGATTTATCTTGCGTAAAATACTTGACCTTCGCGATTGATGTTGGCAATCAGGGCGGAATTATTAAGCCGATGTTTAGCACAGATGTCAAAGCGATATGGGAGAAATAAATCGTCAAGTTGCTCATCAATTTGTGCCATGCACGTCAAGCCAATCTCTTGACCTACAAGCATGAAGTCAACATCGGAATAGCGTTGATGATTTTCTCGTGCTCGTGAGCCATACAGCCACACTTGTTCCACCTCCTTGTGAGAGGCAAATACTGAGCGCATTTGCTCCATTTCTATGTCGGTTAATCCGTACATCTATTTATTCTAGGCTAAACAAATCTTTAGGAGTAGCAGAAGCCTTTTTCTGCATTGTTTCATAAAATGCGAGCAACTCGTTATGATACTCTGCCACAATCATAGAAACAACATCATCAGCTATCTGTTCGTCATAGTTGTGTACCGTTTCGTTTCGGCTGCGTATCATGTTCATCCACGTTTGTCCATTGAAGATCAGATGATTATTGCAGGCCCAACGGGTAGCATCTCTTGAACCGGAAAGTTCGGATTCTCCCTGGTACTCTGCATAGGATTTCATTACCTTCCATGCCAATTCGTGAGCGAACTCAAAACGCTGAACAACTGAATCTTTCTCAAATTCATTCAATGGGCGTTTCATATACTCGTTAACAATAGCAGTTAGTCTAGCCAATGCTTTCTTGTAACTTTCAAACCGTTGTTCCCAACGTGGGGTGCTATATGTCAACTTTGTGTCCATGCTAATTTTATTGTTTGTTACGACTTTGCGGCTGCAAAGTTACGATAATTTTTTGGAATGTGCAAATATTGAGTGAAAAAAAGCGTATATTGGAGCGAAAAGAACGAAAATGAGGGTGTGCTACAAAAAAAGACGAGGGTGCATCGTGATGACGAACCCTCGTAATGATATGTTGCTGATAAGGTTAATATGGGGGATAGGTTTAGATGTTGTAGGCAGATTCGCCGTGCTCATAGACGTCGAGACCTTCCTCTTCCACGCGGGCATCAACGCGGATGCCGATGGTTTTATGAAGCGTCCAAATCAAGAGGAACCCGAGGCCAAAAGCCCATGCGGCTGTGACCAAAGCCCCCATAGTCTGCACGCCCACGAAGTGCCATCCACCGCCGTAGAAGAGACCGCCGTCCAGCGCGAAGAGACCGGTCATGATGGTGCCCAGCAAACCACACACGCCATGTACCGACACGGCGCCGACCGGGTCATCATTCTTGAGCATCACCTAACGAATCTCCCACATGTCGTATATTCCATTTCGTCGGCACATATCTAACAGGCGGAAGGTGGTGGTATCAATCTGCTCTGCGTGATGAAAATGGAAGTGACCATAGCACCATGTCTGAAGTGGATGACCGTGGCTGATTAGGTGTTGATAGAGTTGATCCATGACAGCGCGTTCATTGTCAATATCCCGCGCCAAATCAGCATCTTGCGCCAACCAACTCTCAATACCATCTTTAGTACGTGGTTCGGCAAACGACGGGCATGTATGCGTGCAAACAGTATCTATTTGTATAGATGCTTCATATATCTCAAGAAGCGCTTCCTCATTAAAGGATGGAGGTTCATCCGCCCAATACAAATGTGGGGCCAATTCCTTTGCCTCTGCCAGCAAGCAACCATGAAAACGTGCATACTTCTGCGCCTCTACCATCATGCGTTGGAGCCGATATTGCCTATCCATACTGATGCCGCCACCAACGCAAAGCACCGTGTGACCCGCTACGCTGACTATGGTATAATCAGGTACGGATTGTATATGCGAGAAACGAATTTTCTGCTCCGTGAAATAACTCGGATCATCATGATTACCACGAACAAACAATAAGGTAACATTGCGTTTCTTACACTCTCGATTGAGCTTTTGGAAGGTCTGCTGGTAGTAAGCCTCACTATTGAAACCCAATCCTATATCACCACAGAAGATGAGGCACGCATTCTGCATGTCGTATGTCTTCATCCAGACAGATAAACCGCCATACTCGCCGTGTATGTCGCCAACGCAAAATAAGTATTCACTATTAAGGTTCAGATGGTTCATGATTGCAGGATGCGAATTATCATATCGACACGTTCTTCTTCTCCAAGAGGTAGTGCACACTCTATTTCTTCCTGGATGTTTTGTCTCTGCAGAAGCGCTGCAAATTCTTTGTGAAGAAAAGTTCTGAGTGTTTCTTCCTCGTTGTGATAGCGTTCCACAAACTCCGGACAATAGTTGAGCACATAGATGAGATCCTCAAAGTCGTGCGATGTGCGCAAATCATGCCCACCGCGTGAGAGGATAGCATCCAGTTTGGTGGCTACGTAATAGGTAACTGGCAGGATATAAATGGTCTTGCCGGATGGCAAAGTGTATGGTTCGCGGCTCTTAAATCCAGGACGGTACCAACGATTACTAAAGCCAAGAATCTCTTCATCGTCGGGCATGATGTCCACTATATTGTCTTTGTATATCCAGCGACATATAGGAGCACCCTGCTCAATGTCGTTACGGAAATGCCGCTTGTAAAGTTCCTCGTTGAACTCGTTGTATTCATTGTAGGAGAATAGCTCGTCCACGCAATCTACGTACATGGTTGGGCTAGCATCGTGTGCAGCTGTATCTGTATCGTACAACCCACATGCGGCACCACCTACATAGACTACTTTCTCGTTCAAATCCGAAAGTCCATCGGCTACATTCTGCAACCGCTCAATGCTGCTCTTTTCCCTATTGTTCAAAATGTTTATGCAATTCAGCTGCTGCTATTTCACATTCACGCACCCTACCAAGACGGAGCGTATCAACCAATACAAGCAGACGATATAACTCATCGTCTTGCTGCACAGCCTTAGGGACAGAGGAATAAAGTGGTTGAACTTTCTGTCCACGCTCGGTACCATCGAGAGATGCCCACACAAAAGACTCACTACCCGATGCTATTTGTTCCTTCATAGGCGAAGCACTGAGGAATGTTGGCACACCACGAATAATTCTTCCCGTTTGCACAGGAAAAACATATTTGACACCATGAACCAGAAATTCCTCCAATGCCAACACATTCACTCGCTGTTTTCTTGCATCAAGTAGTTGCGCCACCTGACTACGCTTCAAACACTCACTTACCGTGGATACACTAATAAAGAGCGAATCTGCCAGTTTTCGGGCAGACATATCTTGCCCTAAAGAGGTTGTTTTCTTTAGCAATACCACAATATCCTGTGAACGCATTTCGTTTGTTTTCATACGATTACACGCTTTTGTTCGGAGTTCGCGAACAGCGAACACTTGTTTCGGCTGCAAAGTTACAGATTTTTTTTGATATGAGCAAGAAAAGTGTGCAAAAAAGTGTTATTTTGGCGGGAATGGGCATGAAAAAGGCAGAGAAGGGGTGTTCTCTGCCTTGAAAGTTCATCTTAGATATTGTAGGCAGATTCGCCGTGCTCATAGACGTCGAGACCTTCCTCTTCCACGCGGGCATCAACGCGGATGCCGATGGTTTTATGAAGCGTCCAAATCAAGAGGAACCCGAGGCCAAAAGCCCATGCGGCTGTGACCAAAGCCCCCATAGTCTGCACGCCCACGAAGTGCCATCCACCGCCGTAGAAGAGACCGCCGTCCAGCGCGAAGAGACCGGTCATGATGGTGCCCAGCAAACCACACACGCCATGTACCGACACGGCGCCCACAGGGTCGTCAACCTTAAGCACCTGATCCAGCAGCGCCACGCTTCCTACCATCGCGCAGCCGCAAACCAAACCGATGATGGCGCTACCGCCGATGCTGACCATATCGCAGCCCGCCGTGATGCCTACCAGTCCGGCCAAGATGCCGTTGCAGACCAGTGAAAGGGATGGTTTGCCATAAAGAACCCACGTAAGTGCGAGAGCCGCCAAACCGCCGGTGACGGCTGCCATGTTGGTGGTACACATCACCATGGAGATAGCCGTGGCGTTGTCGGCTCCCTCGGCTGCGAGTTGTGAGCCAGGGTTGAAACCAAACCAACCAAACCATAGGAGGAAGACACCTAATGCGCCGAAAGTGAGGTTGTGACCAGGGATAGCACGACTGCGGCCCGTCTTGGAATACTTGCCGATGCGTGGGCCCAAAACGATGGCGCCAGCCAGCGCAATCACACCACCTACCAGGTGCACAACGGTACTGCCAGCGAAGTCGTGAAAGCCCATCTCAGAGAGCCAACCGCCGCCCCATGTCCAGTGGCCTTCGATAGGATAGATGACTAACGAGATAAGTAACGAAATAAGAATATACACGGAGAACTTGGTGCGCTCTGCCATTCCGCCCGAAACGATGGTTGCTGCCGTGGCGCAGAAGACCGTTTGGAAGATAAGCGTGCAGGCGGCGGGGATGTTGGTGTCGCCGTAGAAAGTGAAATCGCAGAGGTGCAGTTCGCCGATGAAGCCGTTGCCTGCGCCGTGCATGATGCCGAATCCAATAAACCAAAAACCGATGGTGCCGACCATGAAATCGACGAAGTTCTTCATGAGGATATTGGCGGTGTTCTTAGAGCGAGTGAAGCCGGCTTCCACCAGGGCAAATCCCGGTTGCATGAAGAAGACCAGCATAGCAGCTATGAGTACCCAGACGGTGTCCAGGCCGGAGATAGAAGGTTCCATATTGTAGAATTTGAAAGTTTAGAAATGAGAGGATGATTACTTTTTGTCGGCCAGGACGGTGTCGCCCGATTCGCCGGTGCGGATAGAATAGGTCTCAGTAACAGGGCTGACGAAAATTCGTCCGTCGCCTACTTCGCCCGTTCGCGCGGCCTGCATGATGGCTTGAATAGTGGGTTCAACAAACTGGTCGCGGCAGACGATGGTGATGGCAATACGGGAGATGATTTCCGTGCTGTACATCACGCCACGATAGATACGGTCCTCTCGGTCCTGCCCAATGGCGTGCACCTCGCTGTAGGAGAACCAGTTGATGTCGGCGGCAAACAATGCCTCCTTCACATCCTCAAATTTTGTTTTGCGGATGATGGCTTCAATTCTTTGCATAAATCCTTAATTTATAATGTAAAACAGACAAAAAACTATACATAAAACACGAGTGAATCCGGCGTAAAAAACGAGCCAACAAGGCATAATACGGACTTTTGAGGAGCTCCATTATTCACCTCGTAGAAGAATCTGTTTATACTCCACGGGCATGACCTTGATGAACTGCTGTTTGCTCTTTTCCCAGTCCGCCAGAATGCGTTGCGCCAGCGGCGATGCGGTATGCGAGACATGGTTTCGGATAAGCCGTAGCAGTTCCTCTTCATCAGCCTCGGCATCCACGAGTGTGAGTTCGACGTGCTCCATGTTACAGAAGAAATCGAAATCACCCTGTTCGTTCCATACATAAGCGATACCGCCCGACATGCCTGCAGCAAAATTGCGTCCCGTCTGTCCCAGAACGACCACACGTCCGCCGGTCATGTACTCGCAGCAATGGTCCCCCACACCTTCGACGACGGCCTCGGCACCACTGTTGCGCACGGCAAAACGCTCCCCCACCTGCCCATTCACGTACATCTCCCCGGAAGTGGCGCCATACAGGATTGTGTTGCCCGCGATGATGTTCTGCTCAGGCGCAAAACTGTGTCGGTCGGGTGGCACTATCACGATGCGTCCGCCCGAGAGCGACTTGCCCACATAGTCGTTGGCATCGCCATGCAGTCGGAACTCTATTCCGCCGGTGAGGAAGGCGCCAAAGCTCTGTCCGGCAGAGCCATAGAAATCCACCTGAATAGTTTTATCCGGCAGACCCGCCGCACCATATCTGCGCGCAACCGCCCCGGCTATACCTGCGCCGATGGCGCGGTCGGTATTGAGAATCTGGTGCATCAGATAGGTTGGGCGCTGTTGTGCCACGGCCGAAGCGCACTCCTTGTTGAGGCGGTCGTTCAGACGGCTCTCTACCGACTGTCGTTCGGTTTTCGTAGTTCCTTGATCCGCCCGAAGCTCCGGTCGATAGAGCAGTTTGCTCAGGTCAAAGCGGTCAGTTGTAACCTCCAGCAGGTCGGTTCGTCCGATAATATCAGCCAATGACGCGACTCCCATTTCGGCAAGTCGTTCCTCCACATCGCGCTGCAGGAAGGCCGCATAGCGTTCGATATATTCGGCTTTTCCGGCAAACCGTTTGCGCTTCTCGGGGTCCTGCGTAGCGATACCGGCCGGGCACTTGTTGGTGTGGCATTGCCGACAGAGTTTACACCCCTCGCACACCATGAGTGCCGTAGCGAAACCATACTCTTCAGCCCCCAACAGGGCCATGATGATAATATCTCGTCCGGTCTTGAGTTGCCCATCCACCTGTAGGGTGACCTTACCTCTGAGTCCATTGAGCAGGAGCGTCTGCTGCGCTTCGGCCAGTCCGATCTCGGCCGGCATGCCCGTATGGCGGATACTGCCGGCAGGGCTGGCGCCCGTACCACCACAACCGCCGGAGATGACGATATTGTCTGCTTTCGCTTTGGCCACACCGGCAGCAATCGTCCCCACCCCTGCTTCAGCCACCAGTTTGACGCTCACCATCGCGTCCGGATTGAGACACTTGAGGTCAAAAATGAGTTGTGCCAGGTCCTCGATCGAATAGATATCGTGGTGTGGCGGAGGGGAGATAAGGGTGATGCCGGGTATGGAATGACGCGTTCGAGCTATCACCTCATCCACTTTGAATCCGGGCAACTGTCCCCCTTCACCGGGCTTGGCTCCCTGTGCCACCTTGATCTGTATCTCGTCGGCATTCATCAGATATTCGGCCGTCACGCCAAAGCGTCCCGATGCCACCTGCTTGATGCGTGAGTTGGTCTCGGTGCCGAAGCGTGCCGAGTCCTCGCCCCCCTCGCCGGTATTGCTGCGTCCGCCGATGCGATTCATGGCTGTAGCAATAGTCTCATGCGCTTCTCGGCTGATGGCCCCAAAGCTGATGGCTCCGGCCACAAGACGGGAATAAAAGCCCCCCTCGGTCCCCCTTAGGGGGAAGGAAGGATGGGGCGTGCTAGGGGTACTAGGATCACTAGTATTTCTGGTTTTCATCAAGTCCCGAATGAAGATGGGCTCTTTCTTTTCGTCGGAGAGGCGAGCGAAAGCACGATAGGCCTCATAGTCGTTGTCCTGCACAGCTTTCTGCAACAGTCGCACCGCCTCCGGCGTCCAGGCATGCTGCGTCTTTTCGTTTTCCACTTGCCCTGAGCCTGTCGAATGGGCTTGCCCTGAGCCTGCCGAAGGAGCTTGCCCTGAGCCTGTCGAAGGGGCATCGGCCATGCGTTTCATGTCCTCACATATGCGTTCCAGGCCGACGCCCGAAAACGATGAACGTGTGCCTGAGAAATAGCGGTCAAGCAGGTCCTCGTTCAGCCCCACAGCCTCAAACAGTCCCGCGCCCTTGTAGGACCCCATCGTGGAGATACCCATCTTGGAGAGTATCTTCTTGAGTCCCTTGTTGACGGCTTTGATATAGTGCTTCTCCGCTGTGGGAAAATCCAGTTGTACGGTACCGTCCTGACATAGCCCATGGATGATAGCCATCGCCATGTATGGACACACGGCCGAAGCGCCATAGCCCATCAGCAGGGCGAAATGCATCACCTCGCGCACGTCTCCGGCCTCCACAAGGATAGCCGTCTGTACGCGCTTTCGCTTCTCTATCAGGTAGTTATGCACGGCCGATGTAGCCAGCAGACTGGGCACGGCCAATCGGTCGCCGCAGAGCCCCTTGTCGGTCAGAACCAGATAGTTGTAACCATTGGATACGGCCTCTTCTGCCTCACGACAGATGCGCTCCACCTCATCTGCTATCTTCGCATCTCCGGCAAAAGTGAGGTCGATATCGCGGGTGCGGAAACCCTTGTAAGAGAGGTTGCGCAGCAGGTCCATCTCGCGATTGGTGATGATAGGGTTATTGCTCTCCACCATCTTGCAAAGCACCGGATCAGGTTCCAGCAGGTTATGACTGATCTGCCCGATATAGGACGATATATCCATCACCAGTTCCTCTCGGATAGGGTCGATAGGCGGATTGGTGACCTGTGCGAACTGTTGGCGGAAATAGTTGAAGAGCAGTTGCGGTTGCCGACTGAAGGCGGCCAGCGGTGTGTCGTTACCCATCGACGCACTCGGTTCCTGCGAGTTTTGCACCATGGGCAGAATAGTGCCCTGCACATCCTCTTTTCGGTAGCCAAACGCGCGCATCTTGTAGGGCATGTCATCGACCTCCTGCTTCACTTTTCTGCCGCTGCTCACGTCCTTGAGGTTGATGCGATTGAGGGCGAGCCAGTCGCCATATGGTTGCATGCGCGCCAGTTGTTCTTTGATCTCCTTGTCGTAGAGAATACGTCCCGTCTCAGTATCCACGAGCAGCATTTTGCCCGGGCGCAGTCGGCCCAGTTTCTTCACATTATCAATAGGCAGATTGAGCACACCCGTCTCGCTGGCGATGATGAGTGTGTCATGCTGGGTGAGCACGTATCGGGCCGGTCGTAAGCCGTTTCGGTCCAGCAGCCCACCGGCATATCGTCCGTCGGAGAAGAGCAGCGTGGCCGGTCCGTCCCATGCCTCCATCAGGATAGAGTGGTACTCATAGAAAGACTTGAGAGCCGGCGAAATCGGGTTCTTTTGGTTGTACGACTCGGGCACCATCATCGCCAAAGCATGAGGCAGCGACATGCCGGTCATCACGAAGAACTCCAGCACGTTGTCCAGACTGGCCGAATCGGACATGCCGGGTTGCAGCACCGGCCGCACCGACTCCATCGTGAAGTGAGCAGGTTGCAGCACCGACTCTCGCGCTTCCATCCATCGGCGGTTGCCACGTATCGTGTTGATTTCGCCATTGTGGCCTATCAGTCGAAACGGTTGCGCCAGCGCCCATGTGGGGAACGTGTTCGTCGAGAAACGCGAATGGACCAGCGCGATAGCAGAGGTCAGCAACGGATGCATCAAATCCGGATAGTAGAGGCGCAGTTGGTCGCTGGACAACATGCCCTTATAGACCATCGTCTTGGAGGACAGGGACACAAAATAGCAATCCCGTTGGTGGGACTGTTCTGCTTGCCCTGAGCCTGCCGAAGGAGCTTGCCCTGAGCTTGCCGAAGGGGCCTGCTCGGAGTCTGCCGAAGGAGCCTGCATAATCCATTGCTCCACTTTCTTGCGCGTAAGATAGAGTCGCCTTTCCAGCGACTCAACGCTATCCTTTTCTTCGGTGATAGAGGTCAGCACCACCTGACGAATAGCGGGTTGTGTGCGCGCAGCATCCGCGCCCAGCACAGCGTCGTTGACCGGCACATCGCGCACGTCGCTCAACTGCAAAGCATAACTCTCGGCCGCTTCGCGCAGCATGTTCAGCACACGCTCCTGTTCTTCCGTTTCTCGAGGCAGAAACACCAGTCCGGTGCCATACCTGCCTGCGGGCAAACGGTGTCCCAACTGATTCTCCAGAAACGCATGCGGAATCTGTATCAGGATACCGGCGCCATCGCCTGTTTGGTCGGGACGCTCAGCGCCACGATGCACCATATGCTCCAGCACTTTCAGGGCATGCTCGACCAGATCATGGCTCTTCTGCCCATGCAGATTGACGAGCAAGCCGACGCCACATGCGTCGTGCTCGCTCTCACTATTGTACAACCCTTGTTGCATCTTATTTGACAAATAACGGGCGGAGCCCTAATTAACAATTAACAAATTAACAATTAACAATTAACATGCGTTGTATATGACAATTTGACAATTATCTTATTTGACTATTTGACAATTATCTTATTTGACTATTTGACAATTATCTTATTTGACAATTTGACTATTGACTATTTGACAATTCCAACGCATGTTAATTGTTAATTGTTAATTGTTAATTTGTTAATTGTTAATTGTAAAACTAACGGATAAACAGCAGTTCTCTGTATTTTGGCAGGGGCCACAG
>JAKSNQ010000057.1 GCA_024399615.1 Paludibacteraceae bacterium
TGAGTGGCTTAGTGTTGCCTTGTTCATCACGATTTTTGGTACGTTTGGTGATTTGGCAGAAAGTTTATTCAAGCGTACTATTGGTGTTAAGGACTCAGGCAAATTCTTACCGGGACATGGAGGTGTACTCGACCGTTTCGACAGCTTCCTCCTCGCGCTCCCTGCTACTTATTTCCTCTTCATGCTGCTAAATGCTATCAACGCGATTTTGGCAAATTGATTGATATCATGGTTTGATTATTAATGAAAACGAGGTGCCTTGATTAAGGTACCTCGTTTTCGTTACGTTTCTTCAGTAGGCGTTTGGCATTTTCGATTGCCTCTGGTGTGATGTGCGTATCACTTAACAACATCGCGATTTCCTCTGCGCGCTCGTTTTCGGCCAACCGTCTGATATGTGTCTCGGTTCTTACGTCTGTATCCTGTTTATACACTTTGTAGTGGTGATTGCCCAATGCTGCTATTTGTGGCAGGTGGGTGATACTCAATACTTGACGTTCGTGTGCTATCTCGCTCATGATTCCGCCCATATGCGATGCTACTTCGCCTGATAGACCCGTATCAACTTCGTCAAAAATAATCGTTGGTAAGCCTTTTTTGTCTGCTACTAAGGCCTTGATTGATAGCATAATGCGGGCCATTTCACCACCGGATGCGATATCCGATACGGGGCGAGGAGTTTGACCAAGATTGGCGGCAAATAGTATAGTGACATCATCTTGCCCCGTCTCGGAAAAGTCCGGAAGAGGGGTTAATCTCAGTCCGATCTGAGCATGTGCTATACCCAATTGGGTCAACATGGATTCCATTTTTTGTTTCAGCATCGGTTCCACTGCCTTGCGTGATGCTGTTAGTGTCTTGGCGGCTTGTTTCAGCGTCTTTAGTCGCTCGGAGAGGCGTTTTTCCAATTGCTCTATTTCGAAATCATATGAATCACAGCGTCCTATTTGTTGCTCTAACTTATCACGCAGTGCTATCAACTCGTCCTCGGTTTCTACGTCATATTTCCGGAGTAGGCCATGGATGAGACCGATACGTTCTTCAGTAATTTGCAACTGTTCTGGATCTGCATCTGTCTCGTCCAACTGGCTCTCTATCGAATTGGCGATATCTTTCAGTTCGATGTAGGCTGACTCCAGTCGTTCCAACAGGTTTTCATCTGGATGGAGAAACTCACTGATATGCTGTAAAGCGTGTTGTGCACCACGTACTCCCATGATGGCACCATTGCTATTTTCATCGCCATTCAACTCTTGTTGAGTCTCTTTCAAATAACTGAGAATATCCTCTGCATTGGCCAATCTGCGTTGTTCCAGTTCCAACTCTTCCAGTTCTCCTGCCTCCAATTGGGCTTCGTACAATTGGTTGTATTGATACTGTATGTAATCTGCATCTTTTTGGCTCATTGCAGCCTCATGGCGTAGCGTCGTTCACTCGTTTTCAGTCTCGCGATATGCTTGATACGCTTTGCTATACGATTCTGCAATGTCTTGATTTTCAGCTAACGAATCGATGATTCCCAAACAAAATCCCTCCTCTGATAACAATAGGTTTTGGTGTTGTGAGTGTATGTCAATCAACTTTGACGCCAGTGACTTTAGCACGGCTAACGTTATCGGTGTATCGTTGACAAACGAGCGTGATTTGCCTGATGAAAGCAATTCTCGTCGTATGATGCAACTACTTGAGTAATCGATTTCCGCCTCCTCAAATAGGCTTTCCAAACCATAATTTGTCAAGTCAAACTCGCCTTCTATCACGCATTTTTGCTCACCTTCGGTAATTGCAGCTATGTCTGCACGTGCACCCATAAGCAGAGCCAGTGCACCCAATATGATTGATTTTCCTGCACCGGTTTCACCGGTTATAACCGAAAAACCTGACTCGAATGTAATGTCCAGGTCCGTGATAAGTGCATAATTATGTATGGTTAAATGTTTCAGCATATTTACCGGACTTATTTGGTGTTGATGCGATCGTATTCGTTGGAACGAGTGGGGTCAAGATCCATTAGCAATTCCGTGACTTTTTCTTTCTCCTCAGTATTGCCACCCTGAAAAATCTCTACTATTTCATCTGTTTTTGCGTCCAAAAAAGGTGCTACGATGTAGTTTGAGGGACGATTTCGATTCACCTCCTTGAGTGCTGGCAGTCCTTCTAATATTCGCGCGCGCGCATTAGCTACGTTTGCTTCCATTTCATCCAAGCCCAAACGGTGGTAGTCGTAGAAGAACGTTCGAAATGGCCGTATCGATTCATCCATCAGGTTGTTGACCAACGCATAGCGGTTGCGGGCTGAATAGCTATGTTGCCAACCCGGTAATTCGTCTTTTTCCATCGATGCTCCTTGACACATATTCACTATCTGCTCACACTCCTGAAAATAGGGAGTACCGGCCAAGCGCTGATAACTATCGGCATCAATACCGATGATTAGGTAAGCATAATAGGCAAGCATGGCAGTCAGATTGCCCTGAAACGAATTGTTCTGATAGGTCAATTGTTCCAACTGATAACTGAAATTGAAGGCATTATCCTTCAGGTTCAGTAGCGTTGTGGTGTATGATGTGTTGAACACAGGACGTGATGCTTGAATAGTGGCTTCGCAGTTGTAGAGGTTGTCATTTACCGACTTGACGATGATGAATAGGTTGCAGTCGATTTTCTCAATCTCTGCAAAGGTCATGCCTGTCCATTGTGTGTAGTTTAAGAACTCGTCTATTGATTGCTGAAGTGTGTTGAACACCTCTTTGTTGCTTCCTTCGATTTGGTCGGAATTAATTTGGACATTGCAGTGCAACTCTTGCGCCTGCATACTACCTGTTGCCAACCACGTTATCAGGCTGACTATGCATGCTATGTGTTGGAGGCGAATCATCTTTTACGCATTGTTATTGGGCTATAGTTAAAGCTGCCCCTCTATTTTATTGAACACCCATCAGCGCACCTGTTCTCGGATTGAAGCGAACTACTGCACCGGCCCGCATTGCGTCTTTTGCCAATGGTACGGCTATACCCCATTGAGCGATGGCGATGTTCTTTTTGGCCAATGTTTTTTCGCCGTCGGTACAGATGACGGTTGCATAACCTGGTACGTTATAATAGATGTCTGAGACTCCCATTTTCTTTTTGCCGGCTTCTGTTGCATACACTTTCTTTATACCCTCAATGGTGATGTAGTATGGCTCACCGCTCAGGTCGTTGTTGTCTACGACGCCGTAGTGCTTTGAGAAACGGAAAGCAACTTCATCTTGCTTCTTTTCTGGTTCAATTAGCACGATTCGACTCTTTTTTACGCGGGTGATCTTGCCGACAAACAACGCAGTCAGTTGGTCTTCTTCTTGTTGCAGTTGCTTCAGCATCAATTTCATTGATTCACCATCTGCTGGCATCTTGTCAACTTCGCCTGAAATTAGGTTCATGCGTGCTTCACGGATGTGATAAATCTGCTTGGCTGCTCCCTCGGCCATTTTCGCAGTCGATGATGCCATCATTTGCTCTTCTAATAGAGGCAGGATGTTGAAGTCTTTTTCTGGATGTTCTTTTTTGATCTTCTCGTCACCTTTGGTTTTGTGCTCTTTGTAGGCGATGTTAAAGCCTTCCAGGATACCTTGTGCGTTGAGTACAAATTTATTGGTACCTGCCATCACGCTTGGAGTGAAGGTGTACGATCTGTTCTCGTCTGCTTCTGTCTTGGTGTTGATGCGTACTGTTTTCAGTTCGCATTGGGTGACATTTTCTTTGACGATATTCTTTGTTCCCAGATATCGCTCGCTGTATTGGTAAAAAGGACCTTGTTGATAGGTTACTTCTTCGTATTCCACTTCCAGAGCGATGGTTGTTTTTGGCAGGTAATAAAGCACTTCTGCCTTGTCTGGACTCACTTGCGCACGAGCGGGCAGTGCGCTACCCATCATTGCTGCCACGATTGCAGCCATCACAAATACTTTGCTTTTCATATTTTTTTTATTATGAATGTTTTACTTTGTTTATTTACTTAATTTGTCCATATTCCCCACGCTGCTTGTGCCTGCTGATAGAGCATTCCCATACCATTACTGATGCGGCATCCGCGACGTTCACCTTCCTTTAGGAATAATGTTTGGGCCGGATTGTATATTACATCGTACAAAAAGTGTGCCTTCTTTAGCAAATGATAGGGAAAATTAGCTTTTTCTTCCTCTAATGGGTGCATACCCAATGGGGTGGTGTTTACCACAACGCTATGCTCTGCCACAATCTCAGGTGTCAACGCTTCGTAGCATATCCCGCGTGTTGCTTCGCGACTCACCATTTGTACTTCCAGACCTAACTCATGCAATCCGTAGCATACCGCTTGAGCTGCTCCGCCTGTGCCCAGCACCAGTGCTCTTTTGTCGTTTGGTTGCAATTGGGGGCGAATGTCATTTATAAATCCGATGGCATCGGTGTTGTATCCTCGTCGATGCCCGTCTTCGTCAATCCGAATCACGTTTACTGCTCCGATGGCTTGGGCCGTTCCATCCAAGGTGTCCAGATAACGGATGACACTTTGCTTATAGGGCATTGTTACATTCAAGCCGCGAAACTGATGGAGCTTTAGCAGTTCTGGCAAATCCTCAATTTTCTCCAACGGATACACGCTGTATTTTGCCTCTATCTTTTGGGTGCGAAACATCTCGTTGAAATATTTCGCTGAAAACGAGTGCGCCAATGGCTGACCTATTATTCCGAAATGCATCATATCTCTATCTCTATATCCGCAACTCGTTTCGTTTGCTCGGTTACTTTGTATCGGTTGTCAATGCGATGGCCTATTATCCACACGATTTGCTCGTCTTCGCCCTCGCCAGTGCATAGTAACCACACTTTGGCTTTCTCATTGACAGATAGTTTTTGATCGCTGAAAAAGTCTTGCAGTTTCTTCTTTCCGGCATGCCCCGAGCTGATTGGGTAAAAATAGTCGCCTGCTCGCCAATGTCTCAGATGCAATGTTTCGCCCAATACATCAGCGTCAAACGAGGCATACATTGCCTTTGCAGGAGCAAAATGCTCCTTGGACATACGTGGTCTTACGCTTCGAATGAGGGTGGGGAGCACCTCTTCTGTTTCTTTCTTGTTGGATATCGTCAGTTGGCCATGATCGATGGTGGCCACATATTGACTCGCTTCAAACCGCTTGCCTGAACCGTTTAATCCAATCAGCATGTCATGTATCTGCGTGGGGGTGAAACCATATGGTGACAGCAACTCATACATCAGTATATCTTCTGCAAGTCCTTCTATGGGTTTACCCTGTATCAGGCAGTCTATCAACTGCTGATAACCTTGCATCAGTCGTGCTGTCTCGGCAAAATGACGAATATCACTTTGCGAAGCCGCTTGTAACAGAGAACGATAGCCGTTTCGACGTATTTTTGTGTCGGCATTGGTCGAATCGATCACATAGGACCAGCCTTTTTTGGCCGCGTACTCCTCTATATTTTCGCGCGTTACGCATAGGAGTGGCCGCACGATATAGCCATTCTTGGGATGCATACCTCCCAGTCCACGAAGACCTGTACCGCGCGCCAAGTTCAGCAGCAAAGTCTCGGCTTGGTCGTTTTGGTGATGGGCAACGGCGATGGCATCATAGCCATGCATCTGACGCAGTTCTTCAAACCATTGATACCGCAATTCGCGCGCTGCCATCTCTATGGAAATTCCTTTCTCGCTTGCTACATGTTCAGTGTCGAAATCGATGGTGTGAAGAACAATTCCGACTTCTTGACACAGACTTCTGACAAAACGCTCGTCACGCATCGACTCTTCACCGCGCAAGTGGAAATTGCAATGAGCAGCAGCGCAATCGTAACCCAATGCTAACAATATGCGTAGCAGCACCACCGAATCGGCACCACCACTCAGGGCTACAAGCACTCGTTGACCAGGGCTCAGTAACTCGTTCTGACCTATAAATATTTCAATCTGCTTTTGCATACGAAATGGACTACAAAGATAGCAAAAAATCCTGATTAAAGCAAGTTTTTATATCTCTTTTTGCAAAAAAATACCATTTTTTACCCACTAACGTCAATTTTTACACTTTTTCATGCAAATACTGCACACGTTATTGAAAATATTGTCGTAATTTTGCACGATGAAATGGTGTGACTTATTCATACGGAAGATGAAAAACATAAAAAAACACAATAAAAACACATTAACACAATGAAAAAAATCAGTGGTATTGCGCTGGCTTTGCTTTTGGCAATGAATGCTTCTGCAGCTTTGACTGTAAAGCAGGCATCCGGTTGGTTGGAGTCAGCATGGATGGAGTTCTCCGGACTCTCATCATCCTACAAGCATTACAATGCCTATGTGTCGGCCGATAATGGTTCGAGCTGGACGGCATTGGATGGCGCTTTGGTGCGCGAGTATCAAAAGAACGATGAAACCTATGGTCGTGTAGATGCGCTCGGTTTGTCTGCCGGTAGCAACTACAAACTGAAGGTGGTGCCTGTCAACACAAGTGATGTTGAGGTTACTGCTGATCAGGTGGTTTCTTCTGCTTTGGAAGTTAAAGCGCATGACCGCGCAGGTTTTGCGCACTTCAATCGTTCTAACCAATCTGAAGGTATCGGTGCTTACAACGACAATGGTACTTTGAAGTCTGGTGCTCGCGTTTTGTATGTAACGGCAGCAAATGCTAAGACCGTTTCGTTGAATATGCACGTGGATCGCGTTACGGATGAAGTGGAGCGTACCGGTTTGCAAAGTATTATCCAGGCATACGAAAAGGGCAATGAGGTTCGTCCATTGGCCATTCGTATCATTGGATGCATCAAAGCGGCCGACATGGATGCTTTTGGATCATCTGCTGAAGGTCTTCAGGTAAAAGGTAAGAATGATTACTATGGAGGCAAATTTATGAACTTGACCATCGAGGGTGTTGGTGACGATGCGTCTATCCATGGTTTTGGTATCTTGGCGCGCAATACCTCAGGTTTGGAGTTTCGCAACTTTGCTGTACTCAACTGCTTGGATGACTGTTTGTCTTTGGATACTAAGAATAGCCATATTTGGATTCACAATATCGATTTCTTCTATGGCAAAACGGGTGGTGATGCTGATCAGGCTAAGGGCGATGGCTCTTTGGATGTAAAGTCTGGCACAAAGAACTGTACGTTCAGCTATAACCACTTCTGGGATTCCGGCAAGTGTAGCTTGGGCGGTATGAGCGGAGAGTCAACTGATTTGTACAATACCTATCACCACAACTGGTTTGACCACTCAGACTCTCGTCACCCACGTATTCGTACGATGTCAATGCACATTTACAACAACTACTACGATGGTAACGCTAAGTATGGCGTCGGTATGACTTCCGGAGGTAGCGCTTTCGTTGAGAATAACTATTTCCGTCATTGCAAGTACCCAATGCTTACCTCTAAGCAGGGTTCTGACATTTCTGGAGGAGGAACAGGTACTTTCTCTGGTGAACCTGGTGGTGTCATCAAGGCGTATGGCAACTATATTGTTGATGCACAACGCTATATCACTTATCAGCAGGCAAATGCTGGTTCGAACGATCCTCAGCCAACCCGTACCGGTGGCGGTTTTGACTATAGTGGCTCGAGCATCTATAATGTGGCGCTCACCAATGTCTTTACTGATTTGAACAATATTACTATCGTTCAGACTGAAGCACCTGCATCTGGCAAGGTGACCGGAAAGAACAGCCTCAATCTGACTGCAGCTGGTGATGCTTCATTCACTATGCCTGGTGGAATCGTTTGGTCATGGCACAACAGCTCTGCTGGTGCTACTATGGCTAAGCAATATGGCAACTATGTTCAGCCTAATGGTGGAAACCGTGTGATTACCATTCCTTCTGAGGAAGGTGATGTCATTACCATTAAGTTGGTTTCTGCTGTTTCCGACTTTACTATTACAGGTGTTGAAGAAGCGATTTCTTCTTTGGGTACGAGCAACACACTTCATGCTACGGGTGTTGTTACCATTACTTTTGGCTCAAATGCAGCTAAGATTCAGGCAATTAAGTACTCTCCTGCTGGCGCTCCTGCTGGCCTGCCGGTAGATGGAAACGATTGGGATGCATACGAGGTGGCTAACCGTGCCGATCAGGTGCCTTCTTCTGTAACTTGTTTGTTGGGTGGTACTTCTTACAACAACTTTGACCAAAGCTATTTGTCACGTTATACTCCGGATGATGCAGTTGATGTACCAGGTATTGTAACTGGTGTGTATGGTGCAGGTCGTTGCCAACATGGTGATTTCCAATGGGTATTCGACAACACAACTGAAGATACCAATTATGATGTCATTCCAGGTCTAAAATCTGCAATCACCAGTTATTCTAATACTGCTTTGCAGGGTATTATCGGTAACGCTGATCTGCAAGCCGGTGGTGATGATAATCCGGGAACAGATCCTGTAAATCCAAACCCTGGTGATGATCCTACGCCTTCAAACGGCAACTATGAATTGCATTTTACCGGTAACCAGGCATCTAACTCATTCTATACGGTAAGCGGTAACTTCTCCAATTCTAAGGGTACTGCTACCTACAATGGAGTTACTTACACGATTGCATTGAAGATGGAGTCTTCTACTTCTGTTACCTTTACCACCACCGAGCAGTTGGATTTCGTGTTTGTAATGAATCCTAACGGCAACATGAAAATCGATGGAACGGCCGAGAATGCTGATGCTAATGGTATTATTCTTAAGACATTGGCTGCCGGAAGTCACGAGTTGACCAAGAAGGATTCGCATTCCTTGTTCTATATCAACGTCGTAGGTGGTAGCACTCCTGGCACCGATCCGGTAGATCCAACTCCGGGTGATGATCCAACCCCAGGTACCGAGTCATGCGCGTTGCTTAGCTATATGGTTGTAGATGGTACCGATGCTGTTACGGCTGTCAGCTCTTTCAGCGAGGCATTTGCGCTCACTAATGCTACTGTTGCAGGGCAGGCTACTTCTGATGCCCTCTCATATTATGCTGAGATTACGCAAACAGCGGCTTCTAACGCATGGGGACAGACCAAGATCACATCTACTTCTTGCAGCAATATCTGGCTTGAAGCAAAAGATGGAAATGCTAACAAGGTGATTTACAAGGCATATGCTGATTATATCCAGCCTAATGGTAGTGGTGCATGTCTGTTCGTCTCTGACCTCGCTGCAGGCGACACCGTGAAAGTGACGCTGAAGGAGGCTTTGGCTGGTGTGACTGTTGAGGGTGCTACCGAGTCGTTGGTTTCAATGGTTGTAGGTGAGAATGATTTCATTATGGCGGCTGGTCAGACTACATTCAAGATGTATTCCAAGACTGGTTCCACTACCACCAAGTGGAAACTGCAGACCGTCGCTATTGGCAAGTACAATGGCGAGAACCCGGGTACTGATCCTGTTGATCCAAATCCTGGAACCGATCCAACTCCATCAAATGGTAACGTAATTGTTGATTTTGCAAATAATATCGGTACGTTTACGGCTGCTGGTACTTGCGAAATTACGACAGCTGCAAGCAAGTATGACGCCAATACGAAGACGCCGGCTAAGGCAATGAAGTTTGCAAATAGTTTCAATAGCAAAGATTCTGATGGTAATCCAACATTTGCAGTAAACTATGTAGCCGTTACTCCTGCAGAAGGCGGTTTCCTTGCCGGTGATACGATTAGAATTGCTCACTATTACAACAATTCTGCAGAAAAGGTTACTGCTATTGCCATCTACGATGAACTTTCCGAGACTGCCGATCAGGTATTGAAGACAGCAAGTAGTATCAATGGCCGTACTGCAGCTGGAAAGCCAGAACTTGAGGAGTTTATTCTTACTGCTCCACTTCCGGTTCTCTATCTGGCTCGTGATGGCGGTACCACCACTTTTGTAATGGACTTCATCGTTACTCGTCCGGAAAATGCTGGTCCTGCTACAAGTGTAGAGGATATTGAGTCTTCTTCATCTGTTTCTAAGATTCTCCGCAACGGTCAGATTTTGATTCTTCGTGGCGAAGAAGTATACACCATTTCAGGTGTTCGTATTCAGTAATTTGCGATCATACATAACAATAGCGCTACGTCAACCCGACGTAGCGCTATTGTTGTTTAATGACCTTGTCTGACTTCCGGACCTGATGCGACTTTGATGCGATCTTGATGCGA
>JAKSNQ010000058.1 GCA_024399615.1 Paludibacteraceae bacterium
ATGCGACTTTGCTGCGACTTTGATGCGTCTGTCGCAAAGTGATGACTGCTTGCCGACCCCTTACAGCCCCCTTGCCGACCCACGGCCGACCCACGGGAGGAGCACGAGACCTTGTCGTAAAAACAACAGGCTGTCATCCGGAGGGGTGACAGCCTGTGCTGAGGTTATATGCCCGAGGGCAGATTATGCCTTAATAGGCGAGTGCTTTGGCACGAGGGTCTTCATGATAGACCATGCGATGATATATGCAACTGCGCAAACGCAGAAGATAATCATATAGCCTGCAGGTTTACCTTCGAAGCCGAGGAACGAGAACTGGTCGCCCATCTCACCAGCGTAGGTGAAGAGCTTACCGGAGCCCTTGTTGATGAGGAAGGAACCCACACCACCGGCCATACCACCGATACCTGTGATAGTAGCGATAGCTGACTTAGGGAACATATCACCGATGGTAGAGAAGAGGTTGGCAGACCAAGCCTGGTGACCCGCACCAACGAGACCAATGATGATAGCAGGCAACCATGCGCTGACACCACCGAGAGGTTGTGCGAAGAGTGCCAACATAGGGAAGAAAGCAAACATAAGCATCGCTTTCATACGTGCAGAGTAAGCCTCCATGCCAGAGTTCATATAGCGAGTAGGCAGTTTGCAGAGAGCGATAGACAAGAAAGTAACGATTGCGTACAGGGTCATGATCAGCAACATACCAGTTCCGGAAGATGCCTTGTAGCCGTATACATCCTGGAAATAGCCCGGTGCCCAGAAGAGGAAGAACCACCAAACACCATCGGTGAAGAACTTACCGGCGATGAATGCCCAAGTCTGCTTGTAGGTAAATGCCTTAGCGAGCGAGATCTGAGGCTCAGCATCGGTAGCAGCCGCCTTGCCTGCGGTAGCGTCGATGGCATTGTCCTGCTGGATATACTCTAACTCAGCCGCATTGACATGCTTTGAGTGCTCGGGTTTGTCGTACATGAAGACGAAGAAGCCCATCCAGATGAAACCGAGTGCACCGATGATGATGAAGGCCATCTCCCAACCAAAGTACTTAGCCAAAGGTGGGATACACAGAGGAGCAACGAGTGCGCCAACAGATGCACCGGCATTGAAGATTGAGGTTGCGAAAGCACGGTCTTTCTTAGGGAAATACTCAGCAGTCACCTTGATAGCAGCAGGGAAGTTGCCAGCCTCACCGAGACCGAGCACGGCGCGTGCCGCCAAGAACAACCATACCGAGATAGAGGATACAGCGAGAGCGGCTTCACCACCCATCTCAAGTGCGCTCTCCAGAGAAGTGCCAACAATCACTTCGGTACCGATACCGCACAACGCGTGGAGACATGCGCCTGCAGACCAGATACCAATGGCCCACAAGTAACCCTTCTTGGTGCCCATCCAGTCCACAAACTTGCCGGCAAACAGCATGAAGAATGCGTAGAAAATAGAGAACCACGCGGTGATGGTTCCGTAGTTATCGTCGGTCCATCCGAATTCAGGATAGATAAACTCTTTAGCAGTCAGCGAGAGTACCTGGCGGTCGAGATAATTGACCGTAGTAGCAGCGAACAAAAGGCCGCAGATCCACCAGCGCCAATTGCTCATGAGCATTTTGTTCATGTTTTCTTTGTTCATAAATTTAAGGGGTGTTCTAAAAATTCCCCGTTTACATGTTTAACAATAAAATTGGGTAGTTCAATACTTTTTCGATGCTTTGGCCTTTTGACTTGTACCTTGCTGAGTATCACTCAGTCACTATGCCCGCATAGCTCTTTCACTCAACTCAACAACTTACTAACCCAAAACTGCCAAATCAAACAAAAAGCAATTATTAGAACATCCCTTTTTTCATAAATCCCGGCCTCCGGTGAGGAGACCGGGGTTGTGATAGTATCAAATTATTTGCGGAATTCAGCGATAGCGTCAAAGCACTCTTTGCACTTGGCGGTAACGTAAGCCCAATCGCCAGCTTTTACCTTGTCGCTTGGGAAGAGCTTGCTGCCCATACCTACGCAGTACACACCAGCGTCGAACCACTTCTTCAGGTTCTCAGCCTCAGGTGCCACACCACCGGTAACCATAATCTTTGACCATGGCATAGGCGCCATGAGCCCCTTAACGAGGTTAGGACCTACTACATCGCCAGGGAAGACCTTGGTGAAGTCGCAGCCAACCTCCTGTGCAGCACCAATCTCAGATGGAGTGAGACAGCCTGGGCAATAGGTCACGCAACGACGGTTGCAGACAACAGCAATGTCCTTGTTGAACAATGGACCAACAACGAAGTTGGCACCCAATTGCAGGTAGAGAGCGGCGGTAGGAGCATCTACAACCGAGCCAATACCGAGCGCCAATTCAGGACACTCTTTGGCTGCCCATTTGCTCAGTTCAGCAAAGACCTCGTGAGCAAAGTCGCCACGATTGGTGAACTCGAATGCGCGAACACCACCTTCGTAACAAGCCTTGATGACATTCTTGCAAACCTCTACGTCCTTGTTGTAGAAGACAGGTACCATTGGTGCAGCCTTAATCTTGGCCATCACCTCAAATTTATCAAATTTTGCCATGATTGACAATTAACAATTAAAAATTAATAATTAACATGCGCAGTGGTTAGTGTGCGATGTCGTTCGTTTTGTTTATGATAGCAATCAACAGTTTTAATAACTCTTTACAATCAACAATCATACTCTCGTAAATGTCCTCGGTCATAATGTCGGCTTCGTGAAGAATGTCCAACCAATACTCGGTTTCATTTGCTTCTTTGAGCGCAATTTTAAGCTTATGTACAAAGTCCTCTGTACTCTCAGCGTATTGCGATTCTCGAATGTTGGCCCCAATACTAGTTCCGGATTTCATCACCTGCTGCAGCATTGGGCGGTAGGTAAAAGATAGTTCGTCTTCATAAAAGGCCACCATTTTTACGATACGAACCGCAAAATGTCGGCTCTTTTGATGAATTTGATTTTCTCGGCCAATCATCCGCAGGGCATGTTAATTGTTAATTGTATTATGTTAATTGTTTTAGCGTTGAACGCGGCCGTTGGCATTACCGCCGGCGAGAGAGAGCACTTCTTCCTCTGAAACGAGGTTGTAGTCACCATTGATGGTGTGCTTGAGTGCAGAAGCTGCTACAGCAAACTCCAATGCAGCACCCTGGTTGTCAGGATATTTGAGCAAACCGTGAATCAAACCGCCAGAGAATGAGTCACCACCACCTACGCGGTCGATGATAGGATTGATCTCATAACGCTTTGACTGATAGAACTCCTTGCCATCATAAATCAATGCCTTCCAACCGTTGAAGTTGGCAGAGAATGACTCGCGGAGAGTAGAAACGACATACTTGAAGCCGAACTCCTCTTTCATCTGCTTGAAGATGCCTTCGTAGCCAGCGGCATTGGTCTCGCCACCTTCTACGTCAGCGTCAGGCTTGAAGCCGAGGCAGAGCTCCGCATCCTCTTCGTTACCGATGCAGACATCAACGTACTGCATGAGAGGGCGCATGATAGAGATAGCCTTCTCTGAGGTCCACAGTTTCTTGCGGAAGTTCAGGTCAACAGATACGGTCACACCGTGACGCTTTGCAGCCTCACAAGCGAGGCGAGTGAGTTCAGCTGCCTTGTCAGAGATAGCAGGAGTGATACCTGACCAGTGGAACCAAGCAGCACCCTCCATGATAGCATCGAAATCGAAATCCTCAGGATTGGCCTCAGCGATAGCAGAGTGAGCGCGGTCGTAGATGACCTTGGATGGACGCATAGATGCACCGGTCTCGCAATAATAGAGACCAATGCGATCACCACCACGAGCGATATAGTCCTCTTTTACACCATATCGGCGGAGGGAATTGACTGCAATCTGACCAATCTCGTGCTTTGGAAGCTTGGTAACGAGGTATGCCTCGTGACCATAGTTGGCGCAGCTGATAGCTACGTTGGCCTCACCACCGCCAGGGATGATGCGGAATGAGTCAGATTGGATGAAACGATCGGTGCCATTAGGGCTGAGGCGGAGCATAATCTCGCCAAGGGTAATAATCTTTGCCATAATTTATGTTTGTTTGTATTTTTTACGATATGGGCATCTGCATGCCCCCAATGTATGAGTAAACGCCTCCACCGGTCAATGTCGTGCTGAGCGGTGGGGCGTCAGATAAGATTGCTTAGAACTTGAAGTAGTTGTTAGCGTTGTTGTAGCAGATGTCCTCCACCATTTGACAAACGCGCTCGCGCTCGTAGCCGGTGAATGGAATCATGCCGTTCTCGATGTCGTTACCGAGCACGTTGCAAAGCGTGCGGCGGAAATACTCGTGACGAGGATAGCTGAGGAATGATCGGCTGTCGGTAAGCATACCTACGAAACGTGAGAGAAGACCCAGGTTAGAGAGAGCCATCATCTGCTTCTCCATGCCGTCCTTCTGCTCGAGGAACCACCAGCCGGAACCGAACTGAATCTTTCCCGGAACGCTGCCGTCCTGGAAGTTACCCAACATGGTAGCAATCACCTCGTTGGCACATGGGTTGAGGTTGTAGAGGATGGTCTTGGCAAGGTGGCCTTCTGCATTCATCTCGTCGAGGAAGTGGCTCATGGCCTTGGCGGTAGTGAACTCGCCGATAGAGTCGAAACCGGTATCTGCTCCGAGCTGAGCGAACATCTTGCTATTGTTGTTACGGATTGCGCCGTAGTGATACTGCTGTGTCCAACCTGAAGCGTAATCCATCTCTGCCTGAGCGTGGAGGTAAGCGTGCTTGTATTGGCGAATCTCCTCCTTGGTCAACTGACCACCACACAGGGCGGTGTTGAGGATAGCATCAATCTCCTTCTGGGTATAAGGCTCGTCATAGAACTCCTCGATACCGTGGTCAGACAAGCGGCAGCCCATCTGCTCGAAGAAGTCGTGACGTTTCTGCAATGCCTCGTTGAGAGAAGCGAAGTCCTTGATCTCCACACCTGCTACTTCGCCCAATTTCTCGATATATGATTTCCAGGTAGCCGCCTCGATGTTCATGCCAGCGTCAGGACGCCATGTTGGGAGCATGCGTGTCTTTGCGGTAGGGTCGGCAGCTACAATCTTGTGCCACTCCAATGAGTCGGCCGGATCATCGGTGGTGCAGACAATCTTTACGTTGTAGTGCTCCATCATGCCGCGTGGGCAGAAACGATCCTCGGTGGCAATCATCTCGTTGCATTTATCATAGATAGCTTTGGCGGTCTCGGGGTTGAGACGCTCGTCGATGCCGAAGGCGGTCTTGAGCTCGAGGTGAGTCCAGTGGTAGAGTGGGTTGCGGAAGGTGTAAGGTACGGTCTCTGCCCACTTTTCGAACTTCTCCCAGTCGGTCGTGTCCTTGCCAGTGCAGAAGCGCTCGTCAACGCCGTTCGAACGCATAGCACGCCACTTGTAGTGGTCGCCCATGAGCCAAATCTGAGCCACAGACTCGAAGCGCTTGTTTTCAGCAACCATCTGAGGAATGAGGTGGCAGTGGTAGTCGATAATCGGCATTTTTGCCGCGTGTTCATGATACAACTCCTGAGCAGTCTCGGTCTGCAGCAGGAAATCTTTGTCCATAAATGCTTTCATATAGAATTAAGTTTTTTAGAAAAAAATAATCGTGTTGTGTCTGAGAAAATCGTCATATTGCAATGTGAAGTTTCCATGGATTGCAAAGTAAAGTTTTCAAAACGTGTGCAAAATTACTATTTTTCGCGCGTATGCATGTGTAAATTTTGCCACGTTATGTGTAAAAACTGACATTTGAGCCACAAAAAGGTTAAAAATTTGGTCATTTCAATAAAATTTCGTACCTTTGCACCCGTTTTGGATATAAGTGAAGAAATACGTAAGCCGATTGCGTCGGAATTTGTGCAGTATGAGCAAACGCTGAATGAATCGCTGCACACCGATAACCTGCTTTTGCAGCAGGCGCTGCAGTATGTGCTGAGCAAGCGCGGCAAGCAGTTGCGCCCCATGTTGGTGCTGCTGTCCGCCAAATTGTGTCATGGCGTGACCGACAAGACGCTGGAGACAGCCGTGGCGATGGAGCTGCTGCATACGGCATCGCTGATACATGATGACGTAGTGGATGATTCGCCCATGCGCAGGGGCGCGCCCAGTGTGCACGCGCGCTGGAATAATAAGGTTGCGGTTCTGCTGGGCGACTATATCCTGGCAAAAGTGATAGAGATAACTGCTCAGTTGCGTAATCTGAAGATACTGGGAATAGTGGCAAACATGGGCAAGACGTTGTCATCGGGCGAGCTGCTACAACTACATGCCAACGAGAGCATCTTCATCAGCGAAGAGCAATATATGCGCGTGATAGAGCAAAAAACCGCGTCGCTATTTGCCGCTTGTGCACAGGGTGGAGCCGCCAGTTCGGGAGCAACGGCCAAACAGGAGAGCGCCCTGACCCGATATGGCAAGGAACTGGGAATCATCTTCCAGCTGAAAGATGATCTGCTCGACTATTCGGAGTTGGAAATAGGCAAGCCTACGATGCAGGATCTGGTGGACGGCAAGGTGACCATGCCCCTGATTTGTGCGCTGGCGCGTGCGCCCAAAGAAGAGGCCGAAGCGATGCGAACGCTGGCCGAGAAAGTGTCGAGCGGAGAGCATACAGAGCAGGACCTGCAGACCATACAGGCTTTTGTGGTGCGATACGACGGCATCGGATATACGCAGAAACAGATGGAAATACATAAAAAAACAGCCCTCGAAGCCCTGAATTTGTTTCATACGAGCGCCACGAAAGGAGCTTTGGTACAATTATTGCAATACGCAATTATCAGAAATATCTAAAATTAGAACACCCCTAAAAAGATTTTTATTTTATCGCCATGAGCAGCCTCGTGTTGGTGCTATGGCAAAAAAACATATAAAAACGAAATGTTATCAACTAAACCCACCATTATTGAGTTTGTAGAACATTACACCCATCAATTCGCCAAATCGACATTCCTTCGTGAGAAGGTGGGCGAAACCTGGACAGAGACAAGTTTTGAAGCGACACGTGAAGAGGCATACCGCATCGGTGCGGGCCTGATGGCTCTGGGCTTGCAAAAAGGAGACCGAGCAGCTCTGTTGTCGCAAGGCCGTAACCTGTGGATAACAGGCGAGTTGGGCATCCTCTATGCCGGAGGCGTGAACGTCCCCTTATCAATCAAACTGGAAGAAGCGAGTGACCTGCTGTTCCGTATTCAGCACTCGGACGCTCGATATATCCTGACCTCGGAGCAGCAGTTGCCCAAGATCCGCAAGATCATGCCTGACTGCCCCAACGTGGAGAAGGTGATTGTACTGGATGAGATCAGCCAGCCGGGCGAAGAAGAGATGACCATAAGCGAGTTGATGAAACTCGGTGACGCTTTTCTGGCTGACCATAAGGACGAATTTGTGGCTCGTTACCAGTCGGTAGGCCCAAATGATTATGCAAACATATCCTACACATCCGGCACAACGGCTGATCCGAAAGGCATCCTGCTGACCCACCGCAACTACACCGCGAACGTAGCTCAGGCGCAGTCCGTAGTGAAGATTCACGAGGGCGCTACGATGCTTATCATTCTGCCGCTGGACCACTGCTTTGCACATGTGGCCGGTTTCTATACGATGATGTCGTATGGCGGTTCTATCGCAACCGTGCCTGTAGGAAAAACGGCATTGGCTTCCCTGAAGAATATACCTATGTCAATCGCCGAAGTGCAGCCACATCTGATGCTTTCGGTGCCTGCGTTGGCTCGAAACTTCCGTAAGAACATCGAGACAGGCATTCATAAGCAGGGACCAGTAGTGGAGAAACTGTATAATATTGCGTTGAAAAATGCGATAGCATATAACAAGGAGTACTGGAATCGTGGCGGAAAAGATCTGTGGCGCTGGCCACTGGTGAAGTTGTTTGACAAGGTCATCTTTGAGAAGGTAAGACAAGGACTGGGTGGCAGAATGATGTTCTTCGTTGGCGGCGGTGCGCTGCTGGATATCGAGTTGCAACGCTATTTTTGCGCGATAGGAATACCGATGTTCCAGGGGTACGGACTTTCTGAGGCAACGCCTATCATTTGCTCCAACTCGTTTGACCACGCTATCTTTGGTTCGTCGGGACATATCGTATCGAATCTGGACGTGAAGATCTGTGACGCAGAGGGTAACGAAGTGGCAGATGGCGAGCGTGGCGAGATCGTGATCAAGGGTGAGAACGTGATGGCCGGCTACTGGAAGAACCCAACGTCGACTGCATCGACCATCATCGATGGATGGTTGCATACGGGCGATATGGGTTATGTACAAAAGAAAAAACACCCCGGCATGCTGTGGGTCGTAGGTCGCTTCAAGTCTCTGCTGATTTCGGCTGATGGTGAGAAATATTCACCAGAAGGATTTGAAGATGGTCTGACCGATGGTTCTCCTTACGTAGAGCAGTGTATCATTCATAACAATCAGAACCCTTACACCATGGCGCTGATTGTTCCAGCCAAGGAGGCGCTGAAAGAGTACGCTAAGAAACAGGGCTTGGATCCGGCTACGGAAGAAGGCAAGAAGGCCATGCTGCAGAAGATTCAGGATGAAGTGAACAGCTACCGCAAGGGTGGTAAGAACTATGGCCTGTTCCCCGAGCAATGGTTGCCAAAGGCCTTGGCAGTACTGCCCGAAGGGTTCACAGAACAAAACCATATGGTGAACTCGACGATGAAAGTGGTGCGTGGCAAAGTGGAAGAGTACTTCGCAGATCGTATCGAATACGCATACACAGAAGAGGGCGCAAAGCTGTTTAACGAAAAGAACATGGCTGCGCTGTAATCCGGAATGGATGTCCTCGGCACAGTGCCCGTTGGGTTTACCGAGGATGCTGATGCCCCTTGAGGACAAGGCCTGAAAAATGAACGCAGGTGCATTTCACGACGTGAAGTGCACCTGCGTTGGTTTTATCTGCGTTGGTTTTTGCCTGCTTGTTTTTTTGCAGATAGGCCAATGATGGACCAGAGGTGTGAGGTTATGCAAAAAGATCTACGTCTTGTGCTGTGATCTCGGAAGTGGAGAGGATGATGAGGCGCTCTACGACGTTGCGCAATTCGCGAATGTTGCCCGTCCATGAGCGCTGTTGCAGCGCGGCGATAGCTTCGGGAGTGAAGGTCTTAAGGGCAATACCCTGTTCGCTACAGATGATCTCAGCGAAATGTGCGACAAGCAGCGGAATATCGTCTTTACGCTCATCGAGCGAAGGCACCTGAATAGGAATAACCGAGAGACGATGGTAGAGGTCCTCGCGGAAATTGCCCTTTTCGATTTCCTCCTTGAGATTCTTGTTGGTCGCAGCGAGTACGCGTACGTTGACCTTGATGGCCTTCTCTCCGCCTACACGCGTGATTTCGTTCTCCTGTAGTGCTCTGAGTACTTTGGACTGTGCGCTGAGGCTCATGTCTCCAATCTCGTCGAGGAAAAGTGTACCTCCTTCGGCCTGTTCGAACTTTCCCGCCTTGTCCTTGATGGCACCGGTGAATGAGCCTTTGACATGTCCGAAGAGCTCGCTCTCGATGAGTTCGGTAGGTATGGCAGCGCAGTTGACCTCAATAAGCGGCGCATTGGCGCGCTGAGACTGTGCGTGAATGAGTCGTGCCACGACCTCTTTTCCCGTGCCGTTCCCACCTGTGATGAGAACGCGTGAATCGGTAGGTGCGACTTTGTCGATGAGTTGGCGTACATGCTGAATAGGCTCCGATTCGCCAATCATCTGAAAACGAGTGTTGACTTTCTTCTTGAGTACCTTGGTCTCAAGAACCAAATTCTTTTTATCCAACGCATTTTTGGTGGTGATGAGCAGGCGATTCAAGTCGATGGGCTTCTCGATAAAATCGAACGCTCCCGCCTTGATGGCATCGACAGCGGTCTCGATATTGCCGTGACCGGAGATCATGATGATAGGACTCTCGACTTCGGCTTCGCGTAGGGCAGCGAGCAATTCCATGCCATCCATCTCCGGCATCTTGATGTCGGAGAAGATGAGGTCGTATTGTTGCTCTTTGCCTTTGTCAAGGCCCGCTTTGCCGTTCTCGGCAAGTTCGACCTCGTAGCCTTCGAATTCCAAAATTTCTTTGAGCGTATTGCGAATGGCGCGCTCGTCGTCAATAACCAGTATTTT
>JAKSNQ010000059.1 GCA_024399615.1 Paludibacteraceae bacterium
CCCGTGTTCATGCAAAAGGCCGCCGAATGCGAGATTTTGGGTGCCGGATTGGAAACGACCGATTGCCGACTCTTTTTTGCCGACCAATGTGGATACCTTCGTCGCGAGCGCGAGAAAACCGTCACCTCTTGCGAATTGCATGGCGCCTATCAGGAGAAGAATATGCAAACGGCCTATGTGGCGCTGCATGTGTTGAGCACCCGTCTGTGGGGCAATCACTGCGAGGTGCCGGAACTGACGGAGGCCGCCATAGCGACCGGCTTTGCGCAGGTATGCCGTCTGACCGGTCTGCGCGGCCGATGGGAGCAGTTGGCTGATTCGCCACTTACCATCTGTGATACCGGGCACAACTCGCATGGCATACGCACCTATGTGGCGGATTTGCGACGATTGCATGCCGAGCGGACCGGAGGGTATAATGCTTCGCAATCCATCAATTCGCATTTGCGAATCGTGTTTGGCATGGTGTCGGACAAAGACGTAAACGATGTGCTGACGCTGCTGCCGACCGAGGCGATGTACTATTGGACACAGGCGCAGACGAGCCGTGCCATTCCCGCCGAACAGATGCGCATGATGGGCCTCAGCCATGGATTGATGGGTATTTCCTATGATACGGTCGAGCAGGCCATCCAGGCAGCACAAAACGACGCTGCCACCGATGATATCATCTTCATCGGCGGCAGTAATTACCTCGTGGGCGAAGCCCTGAAATTACGCTATTAAACTAAAGTGCAGAAATTGCGCAACTGACTTAAAGCGCAGAAATTGCCGTCCTAATTTAATTCAAAAAGCAGCACGCGTCGATTGCGCATGTGTTTGAGGAACTGATAGAAAGTATGGTCTATGTTTACGCGGAAATGCTGCGACGTGAAGTGCACAAGGTTCTTGCCTAAACCGTCGAACACCATGAAGCGCAACTTGATCTGCGGGAAATGTATCGAGCCGTGTCGCCTGCCTGCTTTGAGTTCCTCTTGCGCTATCTCCATCTGATGTTTTTGCTCCATCAGCAGTTCCATCAGCTGATTGTTGAAATCAGCGGTGATGTTATCTACAGGCATCTTGATAATCAGTTCATTAACGTACAATTCCTGGACGGTGGGAAGGCTATAGACGCCCTGCAGACGGAACTCATAACTTGCCTTTTCGAAAGGCTTGGGCGTAAATTTCCACTGTGTATTGCTGGCACCTCGTTGCTGGAAAATGCCTTTGATCAGCACATAGGCGTTCTGTTGCAAGAGTGCGCCAAATTGGACGTATTGCTCATCGTAGAGCGAGAAACTCCAACTGCCTTCGTAGTCCTCAATCACGTATCTGCCATAAGGCGAGCCATTAAAACCGCTACCCACTTCGACGGATGTAATCAAACCGCCGAGCTTGAACACCGTGTTCTCGTGCGTTTTCAGCCATTCTTGCGGGTCGGGCTCGCCTTCGGCGGGCGTATAAGTACGCGGTTTGTTCTTGGACGGATCTTTGGCGTTGAGGTAGTTTTGTTTCCACTTGTCGAAATACTGCAGCTCCGGCGTGTGAAGATTGCAGAGCTCCTTGAGTTCAAACTCAAACTCGTCCAACGGGTGCGACGACAGGTAGATGCCTATCATCTCCTTCTCCTTGTTCAGGCGCTCGATAGTGGACCAACGCGTCGGTTTGGGCATCTCGGGGTGCTGTATGTCCACGGCCATGCCGAACGCGTCGCCGAACAGCGAGTTCTGCTGCTGTTGCTTGTCGGTCTGATAGATGTTGCCGTAGCGTACGATCGTGTCTAGCACCAACTCTGCTTTGCTGTTGAACGTGAACAACTGCTCGCGGTAAAAGTCTGGAAAACAGTCCAATGCACCGGCATAGGCCATGCTTTCCAGGGCTTTCTTATTGCATGCCGACAGGCTCACGCGCTCTACGAAATCGAAGATGTCTTTGAACTTGCCATTCTTCTTACGCTCGCTGACAATGGCCTCCACGGCACCTTCTCCCACGCCCTTGATACCGGCCAAACCGCAACGGATATTTCCTTCAGAATCGACGGTGAAATTCATGTCCGAATCGTTGACCGATGGCTCCAATACGCTCAGCCCCATGGCCTTGCATTCCTCCATCAACTTGGTCACCTTGGTGATATCATCCTTGGCCACGGTGAGGTTGGCGGCCATAAACTCGGGCGCGAAATGTGCTTTGAGGTAGCCAGTCTGATAAGCCACCCATGCGTAGCATGTGGCGTGCGATTTGTTGAAAGCATAGGACGCAAATTTCTCCCAATCGCTCCAGATCTTGTCAAGGACTTCGGGGTCGTGACCGTTCTTTCGGCCCCCCTCGATGAACTTGGGCTTCATGGCATCGACGATGTCCTTCTTTTTCTTACCCATCGCCTTACGAAGGGCATCCGACTCGCCGCGCGTGACATTGGCCAACAGACGCGAGAGCAACATCACCTGCTCCTGATAGACCGTGATACCATACGTATCCTTCAGGTAGGTTTCCATGATGGGTATGTCGTAGGTGATGGGCTCCAGGCCGTTCTTTCTGCGAATGAAAGATGGGATATAGTCCATAGGACCCGGACGATAGAGCGCGTTCATGGCAATGAGGTCAGGCAATACGGTCGGCTTCAGGTCGCGCAGGTATTTCTGCATACCGGCAGACTCGAATTGGAACGTAGCAATGGTCTTTCCCTCCGCAAACAGTTTGTAGGTAAGCTCGTCATCTACGGGGATATGGTCGATGTCCACTTCCAATCCGTTGTGCGTCTTTTTGATATTTGCCAGTGTCTCTTTGATGATGGTCAGGGTGATCAGACCCAGAAAGTCCATCTTGATCAGGCCCACCGATTCGACCACGTGGCCATCGTACTGAGTGACCATAATATCCTCCTGCGTCGCGCGGTCCTTGACCGTAGCCAGAGGCGCGAACTTGGTTAGGTCATCGGCACCGATGATCACACCGCAGGCATGAATACCCACCTGACGGATGGTATCCTCCAGCTCCTCTGCATAGGTTAGCGTCGTGCGCAAACCCTCGTCCGCACCATTGAGGATATCCTTCAGCTCGTCAACGTACTTATAGCAGTTCTTGAGGTTAACTTTCGGCGTCTTGCCCTTCTCGTCCTTGATGGTGTCGGGGAACTTATCCGGTATATAACTCTTGATTCGGTTGACGTCCGGCAAGGGAATCTGCTGCACACGACCAACGTCGGCAATGGCCGACTTGCTGGCCATGGTGCCGTAGGTGATGATGTGGGCAACGTGTGTCTTTCCGTATTTCTGGCTGACCCAGTCGAGCACCTTGCCTCGTCCGGCATCGTCGAAATCGACGTCGATATCGGGAAGTGAGATACGATCCGGATTGAGGAAACGCTCGAACAGCAGGTCATATGGCATGGGGTCCACATCGGTGATGCGGAGGCAGTACGCCACAACCGAACCGGCAGCCGAACCACGACCCGGACCTACGCTCACACCTAATTCTTCGCGTGCCGCGCGTATGTAGTCGCGCACGATAAGGAAGTAGCCCGGGAATCCCATGGTTTTCATGATGTGCAACTCGAACGTGATGCGGTCACGCAGGGCCTGACCCTCCTCCGTGTCGGCGTGCAATTTCTCCCCGTATCGCCATTCCGCGCCTTCCCAAGCCAGTTTGTTCAGGTAGTCGGCCTCGAACTTGATACGGTACAGTTTGTCGTAGCCGCCGAGGTTCTTGATTTTCTTTTCCGCCGCTTCACGATCCATGACGACATTGCCCTTCTCGTCTTGTGTGAACTCGTCGAAGAGCTGCTCGGGCGTGAACTTCTTTCTCCACTCCTCCTCCGTTCCGAACTCTTCCGGAATAGGGAAAAGCGGCATGATAGGACCAGAGTCGATGTCGTACACCTCCACCTTGTCCACAATCTCCTGCGTGTTGGTCAACGCCTCCGGTATATCGCTGAAGATCTCCTGCATCTCCTCCGGCGTTTTGAGCCACTCCTGCTTGGTGTAGTGCATACGGTCGGTGTCGGAAACGAACTTGTTGGTGGACAAGCAGATGAGGCGGTCGTGCGCTTCGGCATGCTCTTCTTCCACAAAATGGACATCGTTGGTGGCTATCACCTTGACGTTATGCTTCTTGGCCAACTCGATGAGCACCGGATTGACCTGTTTCTGGCGAAGATAGACGTTCTGGTCGGAATTGGGCTTGTCGGTCTTATGGCGCTGAATCTCAATATAATAGTCGTCTCCGAAAATGGACTTGAACCACTCGATGGAACGCTCGGCTTCTTCTATCTGACCGCTCATGATCAGTTGGGGCAACTCACCACCCAGACATGCCGACGAACAGATAAGGCCCTCGTGGCTCTCCTCCAGCAGTTGCTTGTCGATACGGGGACGATTGTAGAATCCGTCGATGAAGCTGAGGCTGACGATGCGGCACAGGTTGTGGTAACCGGTCATGTTCTTGGCCAGCAGAATCAGGTGCCAGCCCGACGAGTCGATAATCTGCGTCTTGCCCTCGGCCGTCACCTGTTTATCCACGTTGCTTTTGCTCAAACGGGAACGGCGTGCACAGTAGGCCTCCACGCCCACAATGGGCTTGAAAGGAATATAATCCGCCGCTTTTTTCTCCAACTTAGGGAGGTCTTCTTTGAGCAGAGGCAACTCTTTCTCCGCCTTTTTGGCATCGGATATTTTCTCCTGAAAATCTTTCTTGTCGTGCGCCGATAAAGGCAGGTCTTTGTTGACGGGAACTCCGTTTTCGATGACGGTCTGCTCCATGTGGCCATCTCGCAAGATCTGCTCCCATTCGGGCAGTTTTGCGATTTTCTCTTCCGCTTTTTTGATGGCCTCTTTGCAGTCCTTGACTTTGCCTTTGGCTTTTCCGTTCACTTTCTTGGCCGTGTCCAGCAGGTCCTTGATGCCATACATATTGCCGTGGTCGGTCAACGCAAGCGCATGCATGCCCGTCCGCTGACATTTATCAATCAGGTCCGGCACTTTGGACATGCCGTCCAAGAGCGAGTAGTGGGAGTGTACGTGTAGGTGAGTAAATGCGTCCATTGGTTAAGGTTGTATAGGGTTAAAGAATTGGAAACCAAATGAATACGGCCGCATCCCATAGCGCGTGTGAAAGCAGGATGGCGGGGAAACGATTCGGCATCAGCCAGAATAGGCCGCCCCAACCCAGACCGCAGACGAGGGCCGCCATAATCAGCATGAAATTAAAACTGAACAGGTGTACCAACGCGTAGATTAGCGTAACGATTATAAACGCCAGGCATGTCACGCCGATGCTCAGGTCTTTGATATGACATTCGTTCAGATGCGAAGCGAGATTGCGTTGCACAAAGCCGCGCCAGAATATCTCCTCGGCTGGGCCAATAATGAACAGCAGCAGCAAAGAGAGCAACAGCCCATTCTCGCCCTCCTTCATTCCGTAGATGCCGTCCACCTGATTGCGTGCAAAGGTAGGAAAGAGCACCTGCGACAGTTTATCTCCCAACCAGAAAACGCCCCACAGCACTGCCGCTATGACGATTCCCAGCAGGATATTCTCCATCCACCATCGCAGTCCTTGCCCTTGAGGCACCCGGATGTGCTTCCACCATGGTCCATCCAAAGCGAACGTGACGGCGGTAAGCGTAATGGCTGAGAACGACATGCATAGCCAGAAATTGAGATATGGTGCGGTCCAGGGAGAGAACATGACAGTCCACAGGACGAAGGCCAGAAGGATGGTCAGAATGATACGTTTCATGAGTGTTTGCAGGCTGTGTATAAGGTGGAAATACCGAATGTTTGCGATTGGAAATGGCAATCAGAGAAACCCGCAGCGCTCAGATGGCGCAGCATCTCTTCTCCCCAGATGAATCCTTTGACGGAAGCATAGAAATATGCAAATGCCTTTCGATCATGGGTCATCCATGTGCCGATACGGGTCATGATGTGCTTGAAATAGAAATTGTAGAGTGCAGCAATCAGGGAATTACCTGGGTAAGAAAACTCCAAAATAATCAACTGCCCACCGGGTTTCAGTACGCGTTGAAACTCCTTCAATCCCTGGTCTGTATTGCTGAAATTGCGCACTCCGTAGGCGCAAGTGACGGCATCGAACGAGTTGTCCTCGTAGGGTAAGGCCAAGGCGCTGCCTTCAACGAACGTGATCTGCTGCTCCAGTCCCAGTTTTCGCACTTTCTCTGCCCCCACCGCCATCATACCTGTGCTCAGGTCGATGCCGGTGACGTGTCCTACTTTTCCGCTTTTGACCAACGCTATGGCCAGGTCGCCTGTACCAACGGCTACATCGAGCACCTTGTCTGCCGGTTTCATCCTGCTGATCGCCTGATGTCTCCACCAGTGGTCGATACCCAGAGATGTGAGGTGATTGAAACGGTCGTAGCCTGCGGCAATTCGATTAAACAGCGAACCGATATGTTGCTTTTCCTCCATGAATAGTGTTCCAACGTATATCCCTTCGGACGTTAATAGTAAAATAGTAAATTGTCCAATAGTCAAATAAAGTGTCCCGCTACGAAGCACAATGTGAGCGAGAGGCCATTCATCAATTGCATCTTGGCCGTAGCTTCGTCCAGGGCATTGATTGCCTGGTCGTTCTGCACGTACTGAAGGGCAACGCGGCTGTTGGCGAAGGTGTTCTTCAGGCAGAGGAAGGCCGGCACGATGACGAGCCAGTGCATCTGACCTGTGGTAGCGCAGGACAGCATCCAAATGGCAGGGATAGCCAGTTCGATGGCGTAGAGGATGATACTGTTCTCTTTGCCAATGAGCATGGCGAAAGTGGAGATATGAGCACGTTTGTCGGTAGCCACATCGCGGGTGTTGTTGATGTGGAGTACGGCCACGGTGATGCTCACAAACGCCGGCATAGCAATCAGAGCATCCATGTAAAAATGGTAATCAATCGTGTCCAACTGATAGCCATATACAGCGAAGGCTGTGCCCAAAGCAGGGATGATGCCGTACTCAATCAGAATATCCAGGTCGCCCAGAGCATGCGCTTTCATCGCGGGGTAGAGCAGGGTGAACAATGCTCCTAATCCGCCGAAGATCAGCAGTTGCCAACCAACTACATACGTGATGGCCAAACCGTTGATGCAGGCTATTACCAGCATGATCCAACCAAAAACAATGACTTTTTTTGCGCTGAGCATTCCATCCGTGATGGTCTTGCTGCCAAAGGTGTCGTTGGCGTCGATACCTTTTTTGAAATCGTAATAATCCGAGATCAGATTGCCGGCGGCGTGAAAGAGAATGATGCCGAAGACGGCCCAAACGGCCAACCACCAGTTGATGTCATATCCTCGGCTGAACAGATAGGATGCGGTAACCAGCACCGACATGGATGACACGGGAAAGGACCACGGACGAGTGGCTATAAAATAATTCTTAAACATGAGAAGCCGAATTAGTTGTGAAACATGTTTACAATCCCAATTTCTTGCGGATATGCTTAGGCAGGGCATCTTTGTGCACGACAATCTCGTTGGTCTTGTATTGCATATATGCTTCGCTGATGTACCAGATGCCGTGATAATCGGAGCGAACGGTTCCCCACGAGTTCTTGATCATGTAGTATTTCTTGCCCGTTTGGTCTTTCGCGCGGCCGAAGATCTGCATGCCGTGGTCGTCCTGTGTCTCCCAACTGTCAAACGCCTGCTGGCGCATTTCCTGGGTGATGTTTTTCTCAGGACCGGGCTTTTGAGCCAGTTCTTTGTTTTGTTCGGTTGGCTTCATCTTCAACCATCGAGCGGCATCCGAACCGGTGAGGTCGTTGTTGACTGCTGCATCAGGCACAACGCCGATGCCTGTACGCGTGAAACCATCTTCGCTGACATCTGCTCCCCAAGCCATCGTGTAGCCTTTGTCCAGCGCGTTTTCGATAACCTCCATCAGTTCGTTCAATGGCAGGTTATAACTTTGGTTCATGCGCCAGTTGTCAGGCACTTCCAGGGCGAAACGCTCGTAGAAAGGGTGGTGGGTGTACGAGGTAAGGCTGACATAGTCATCGGCTTTCAAACCGAGGAAATCGGCAAATTGGCGAGGAGTATATGTCTTGCCGGCATATTCAAAACTCTCAGGCCGCTTGCCCAGATAGGTGTCCCAAATTCCTTGGAAGGCCTCTTTCCATACCGGACTCAGTTTCTTCTGCTTCATGATGGCTCTCAGGTATGCGTTGCTGCCCGAGAAAACCTCGGTGTGTACAGGCAGGCTGTCAGCTTCAGACGCGCCATAACGGATTCCGGGCATGGCCTCCTGAGGAACCAAGCCATAGTGGCTCATACAGTATAGTACATCGTAGAAATTGCCCCCTTCAGCGTAGTTGCTTCCCTCTCCATATTGGCGAACATAGTAAGTGGCGCGGTCCATCATCGTGTGACTCACAACGAACATTTCCGACAAGTCCAACACGATTCCTTTCGTGCGAAGCAACTCGCTCTCCAGGAAACTCAGACCCGAGTAGCACCAACATGTGCCCGAACGATTCTGGTCTTTAACGCGAGTGATGGCCACCGAGTCGATGGTGGTAAACTGAAACCCTGTTTGGGTTGAATCTTTTGCTTCTTCTGCTACGCAGATATTTGCGAGGCTCAGCAACGCTACTGCTACGAATGGAATGATTTTTTTCATTGATTCACAATTTTGATATTTTGGTGCAAAGGTACACTTTTTTTTTAATATATGCAAGTTTTTCATAGAAATAACCGAAGAAATTTGCATAATTGGAAAATAATTTCTAATTTTGCACTCAACTTTAAAAACCCCCAAAAAAACACTTTCCAAAATTACAAATTCTTTAACTTATGTTGTTTCATGTTTATGGAGACCATGCGCTCATTCAGTGGGGCATGATGTTGTTGGTCCTTGTAGGACTGATTCTTTTCAACGAGTTCGCGCGCCGTACCAAATGGGGCGGAATCATCACGTTTGGCCTTATTCCGGCAGCTCTTACCGTTTATTTCCTCGCGATTGCAGTGGGCGTGCACACCGGTGCAGAATGGGCGCTTAACAATCCTACTCATCAATACATGGGTGGTTGGTTCCACTATGCCAAACTGTATGCGGCTTTGACTGGCTGTATCGGATTTATGCTTATTAAGTATGAGTATGGTATAGGAAAACAACATTGGTTCAAGTGCTTCCCATTTATTATCGTAGCCATCAATATCCTCATCGCGGTCGTCTCAGACTTCGAGCACGCTATCAAGTTCTGGTACTGCTGGGGCTTGACCGAGGAAGGCGTCTGGGCATACGGCGGTTGGCACAACATCATGAATGGCGTAGCAGGTCTTCTGAACATCTTCTGTATGACCGCATGGTGGTCTGTTTATTCTTCAAAAGATCGTCAGGATATGCTTTGGCCAGATATGACTTGGGTGTATATCCTCGTTTACGACATTTGGAACTTCGCCTACACCTACAACTGTCTGCCTACGCACTCGTGGTATTGCGGTATCGCACTTCTTCTTGCTCCTACCGTGGCTGCTATCTGCTGGAACAAGGGCGGTTGGATTCAGAACCGTGCCAACACGCTCACCATCTGGTGTATGTTCGCTCAGGTGTTCCCATTGTTCCAGGAATGGCTCGTTAATAAGGGAGGTGAACACTTCTCATGGGCAGCTCTGCCATCTGTTTACGTGCTTGAGAATGGAGAAATGCCTGCTGCTATGATCAGCACTCCTGACGCTCCTATTGCTGTAGGTACGATCCTTACCGATGTGCCTGCCGACCCAACCGCTATGACCGTTGTCAGCGCACTTGCGCTCCTCGTCAACGTAGTTGCTATCGCGTATATCATCAAAGAGTCTGTTCGTCGTCACATCAATCCATACACCACCGACGTCTTCGTTAACCAAAAGTACTACAAGGACGCCGCTGCTCGCATGGCTTAATGCCCGATTTCATATTATCCTCAAGTTAATAGAAAAGGAGGTCGCCGGTAGAAACAGAGGCGGCCTCTTTTTGATTATAAACAGGTTCTTGCATGCTG